>JAEEKC010000060.1 GCA_016282215.1 Lachnospiraceae bacterium | reverse complement strand
TCGGAGGCGTGCTGCGGCTTGCTGTTTTTATGAAAAGCAAGAATGCAAAGAATTTCAGACAAAACCGGGAATACGGTTCAGCGAGATGGGGGAGCCTATCTGATATCGAGCCGTATATGGATCCGGTGTTTGAAAACAATGTCATTTTATCTAAGAGCGAAAGGCTTACCATGAACAGCAGGCCAAAGCAGCCAAAGTATGCCAGGAATAAAAATACACTGGTTGTTGGCGGTTCGGGATCCGGTAAGACGCGGTTTTTCATCAAGCCAAATATTTTGCAGATGCATTCCTCATATGTTGTGACGGATCCAAAAGGAACTGTTGTAAACGAGGTCGGCAACGCACTGGTAAAGAACGGATATCACATGAAAATATTCAATACGATCAATTTTAAAAAGAGCATGCATTACAATCCGTTTGCCTATGTGCATGACGAAAAGGACATCTTAAAGCTTGTCACGACACTGATCGCCAATACAAAGGGCGAAGGAAAAAACGGGGATGAATTTTGGGAGAAAGCGGAAAAGCTTTTGTACTGTGCCCTGATCGGATACATCCATTATGAAGCGCCCGAGGAAGAGCAGAACTTTGCAACACTCCTTGAGATGCTGAATGCGATGGAGGTCAGGGAGGATGATGAGGAATTCAAAAACCCGGTGGATCTGATGTTTGAAGAGCTGGAAGAAAAGGATCCCGATCACTTTGCAGTGCGCCAGTATGCCAAATACAAGCTGGCAGCCGGCAAGACCGCAAAAAGCATCCTTGTTTCGTGCGGTGCAAGGCTCGCTCCATTTGATATCAAAGAGCTTCGTGAGATCACAGCATATGATGAGCTGGAGCTGGACCGCGTGGGAGACAGAAAGACAGCCTTGTTTTTGATCATGTCGGATACGGACGGGACCTTCAATTTCCTGATCAGCATGGTGTATACGCAGCTTTTTAATCTGCTTTGTGAAAAGGCGGATGACGTATACGGCGGAAGACTTCCGGTACATGTGCGGTGCCTGATCGATGAGGCTGCGAATATCGGACAGATTCCGAACCTTGAGAAGCTTATGGCTACCATCCGGAGCCGTGAGATATCTGCAGCCCTGGTGCTGCAGGCAAGATCGCAGCTGAAGGCGATATACAAAGACAATGCGGATACTATCATCGGTAACTGCGATTCCCAGATTTTTCTGGGCGGCTCTGAACAGACGACTCTGAAGGACTTAAGCCAGGCTCTTGGTAAAGAGACGATCGACATGGTAAACAGCGGAGAAACCAGAGGAACAAGTCAGAGCTACAACATGAATTTCCAGAAGCTCGGTCATGATCTGATGAGCATTGATGAACTGGCGGTCATGGACGGAGCAAAATGTATCGTGCAGATCCGCGGCGTAAGACCGTTTCTGTCAGACAAATATGATCTGACGCAGCATCCAAATTATCATCTTACTGCGGATGCGGACAAAAGGAACTGGTTTGATATTGAGAAGTTCCTGCATCACAACTTAATACTGAGACCTGATGACGAATATGAGGTCATCAGGGTAGAACCATAATGAAAAGAAAAAACAAAACGGAGGAAAAAACAAATGGCATTTTTCAACAGCGCAGTAGGCGTACTTCAGACACTCGTAGTTGCCCTTGGTGCCGGACTCGGCGTATGGGGCGTTATCAACCTGATGGAGGGATATGGTAACGATAACCCCGGTGCCAAGTCCCAGGGCATGAAGCAGCTCATGGCCGGTGGTGGTGTGGCACTGATCGGAACCACCCTGATCCCTCTTCTTTCCGGACTTTTCGGATGAAAATCAATACGGTTTTTCATGCACGAAGAACAGGAGGTAGCAAGTGGACAGTATATTGCAGTCGATAGAAGACTGGTGCCGCGAGCTGCTTGTATCAGGTATTATGAGTATCTTAAATAACATTTTTCATTCGGTGAACGATCAGGTGGGACAGATAGCAACGCAGGTAGGCACAACGCCTGCCGCGTTTCAGCCGTCTGTCTTTGCCATGATACAGACACTTTCGGAGAATGTGATCATGCCGATCGCAGGCATCATCCTGACATTCATAGCCTGTTATGAGCTGATACAGCTGGTCATCGGTCATAATAATCTGGCAAACTTTGAAACCTGGATCTTCTGGAAATGGATCTTTAAAACCTTTGTGGCAGTAACCCTTATAACCAATACGATGAACATCACGATGGCGGTATTTGATGTGGCAGGGCACGTGGTCAGCCAGGCAGGAGGCATCATAGGCACTTCCACGGCGATCGATGACAGTGCCCTTGCCTCGATGCAGACAACGCTTGAGGCGATGGATATCGGACCCCTGCTTTCGATCTTTCTGCAGTCCTTTATGGTGCAGTTTTTGATCTATATACTGGCAGCCCTTATCTTTGTCATCGTATATGCGAGAATGATCGAGATCTATCTGATGGTCTCGTTGGCACCGATCCCGTTCGCGACCTTTGGAAACAAAGAGCAGAGCATGATCGGGCAAAACTTTTTAAGGTCACTGTTTGCACTGGGATTCCAGGGATTTCTGATCATGGTATGCGTGGGGATCTATGCGGTTCTGATCCGGTCCATCACCTTTACCACGGATATCATAGGCTCTTTATGGGGCGTTATGGGATACACGATCCTGCTGGCATTTACGCTATTTAAAACAGGAACGGTAGCCAAGAGCATTCTGCATGCTCACTGATGGAAACAGCAGAAAAGAAAACGCAAATTACATAGCAGAAAGGAACTAACAAAAATATGGCAACATCTTATATATCGGTGCCTCGGGATCTTACGAAGGTAAAGAGCAAGGTGATGTTCAATCTGACCAAAAGGCAGCTGATCTGTTTTTTCGTGGCGGCGCTCCTCGGAGTGCCGTCCTTCTTTCTGATCAAACAGATCGCATCTGCCAGTGTGGCAGCCATGGGAATGATGGTGATCATGATGCCGTTTTTCTTTTTGGCGATGTATGAAAAAAACGGACAGCACCTGGAGGTCATGTTGCGGCATCTGATCGAAGCCGCCTTCATAAGGCCCAGAGTAAGGCCCTACAAAACAGACAATCACTATGCGGCGCTGGAAAGATATGCAAGGGCTGACAGAGAGATAAATGAAATCATCATGCGCGAGTCTGCCGCAAAGCCGCAGAGAAATAAAAAGAGGAAGGAGGAACCTGATTTTGACCGGTATTTTCAGGAAAAAAGAGAAAAGAGAATTAAAGCTGCCCGCTAACCTGACCCGGGCTGAGAAAATTGAGATCAGACGGATCATCGAGCAGGCAGGAAGAGACGACGGGATCCCGAGAACGGCGCAGCAGTCCATTCCCTTTGACAGGATGTTTAAGGACGGGAT
>JAEEKC010000059.1 GCA_016282215.1 Lachnospiraceae bacterium | reverse complement strand
GAAGGTGGTTCTGCCCTTCATCAGCTTGTCCATGCCGTCCTGTACCAGGCGCTCTGTTCTGGTATCGATGGAGGATGTCGCCTCATCGAGGATCAGCGCCGGTGGATTGGCAATAGCCGCACGGGCAATGGCAAGAAGCTGTCTCTGCCCCTGTGACAGATTCGCCCCATCGCCGGTCAGCACGGTATCATAGCCCTGCGGGAGCTGACGGATAAACACGTCCGCATTGGCCAGTTTTGCCGCCTGCTCCACCTGCTCATCCGTTGCATGCAGGTTGCCATAGCGGATATTCTCCCGTACCGTTGCCGTAAAGAGATGGGTGTCCTGCAATACCATGCCCAGAGAATGACGCAGGTCGGATTTTTTGATCTTGCCGATATTGATGCCGTCGTAACGGATCTTGCCATCCTGGATATCATAAAACCGGTTGATCAGGTTCGTGATCGTTGTCTTGCCTGCGCCGGTGGAGCCTACAAAGGCGATCTTCTGACCGGGCTTTGCGTACAGGCAGATATCGTAAAGAACCATCTTTTCATCCGTATAGCCGAAGTCCACATCCTCCATGACCAGGTCGCCGCGCTGCGGTTTATACTCCACGCTGCCGTCCGCCTGATGGGTATGTTTCCAGGCCCAAAGCCCGGTGAACTCCTTATCGCTCTCAACGAGCTGCCCGTCTTTTTCTTCCGCTACAACCAGGGATACATAGCCCTCATCCTGTTCAGGCTGCTCATCGAGCAATTTGAAGACGCGGTCTGCGCCGGCCAACGCCATCACGATGGCGTTCATCTGCATGCTGACCTGATTGATGGGCATGTTAAAGCTCTTATTAAAGGTCAGGAAGCTTGCCAGTGCGCCAAGGGTCAGCCCGGTCTTGCCTGTCAAAGCAAGCGCCGCTCCGACCAATACGCAGATCACATAGCTCATATTGCCCAGCTGCGCGTTAAAGGGCGCCAGCATATTGGCATAGGCATTTGCATTGTTGGCGCTGTGAAAGAGGCGGTCATTTTTCTCATTGAATTCTTCCATGGCTTTTTCTTCATGGCAGAATACCTTGACCACCTTCTGGCCTGTCAGCATCTCTTCGATAAAGCCGTTGACCTCGCCGAGGTCCTTTTGCTGGCTCATAAAGTATTTGCCGCTTTTGCCCGCCAGTTTTCCGGTCACAAAAAGCATGAAAAATACCATCAGCAGGGAAATGCAGGTCAGTGTGCCCGAAAGCCGGATCATGCAGATCAGCACCGTTACAATGGTGATGGCGCTGTTAAACAGCTGCGGGATGCTCTGGGAGATCACCTGCCGGAGGGTATCGATATCGTTGGTATAGATTGACATGATATCGCCATGGGCATGGGTGTCGAAATATTTGATTGGCAGTCCTTCCATGTGATCAAACAATTCTGATCGCATATTCCGCAGGGTTCCCTGTGTGATCTTGACCATGATGCGGTTCTGGGTGAAGGAAGCCGTGATACCGATCAGGTAAAAAAGCGCCACTCTCCCCATAGCATGAAGCAGCGGTCCGAAATCAGGATTCTTTGCACCGATCATGGGCGTGATGTAACTGTCGATGAGGGTCTGCATGAACATGGTTCCCTGTGCATTCGCCAGCACCGAGATCACGATGCAGACCAGCACGATGCCCATAAACACGCCGTAGTCCCTTGCCACATAGCCCATAAGGCGCTTGATGATCCTGCCCGGGTTTTCCACGGTCGGTTTCATGCCGCGGGGTCCTCTCCCGCGTGGAGCGTGAACCGGACGCGCTTTTTCATTGTTTATTTCTGCCATGGTTGTTCTCCTTATTTATGTTTCGGTATTTGAAGGCCCCTCATCAGTCACCTGCGGTGACAGCTGTCTCGCCTCCCGGCTCGGTCCGCGCGGGGCGCGTGCCACTGGCACGCAGCGCCCCCAAGGGGGAAGGCTTTATCTGTGGATCGACTGTCGATACCCCTCGTCTGTCGCCTGCCAACGCCCCTCATCCGGCACTTCGTGCCACCTTCCCCCCAGGGGGAAGGCTTTATCTGTCGTCTGTTATGGCTGGTCGAAGTCGCCGCCTCCGCTTGTCTGGGAGGTGTAGATATCCCGGTAGATCTCGTTGTTCTCAAGCAGTTGTTCGTGGGTGCCCACTCCGTCGATCTGTCCGTTTTCCAATACGACGATCATATCGGCATCCTGAACGGAGGAGATCCGCTGGGCGATGATGATCTTGGTGGTTCCCGGAAGCTGCTCGCGGAATGCCTTGCGGATCCTTGCATCCGTCGCCGTATCCACTGCAGAGGTGGAATCGTCGAGAATCAGGACTTTCGGCTGTTTCAAGAGCGCCCTTGCAATACAAAGCCGCTGTTTCTGGCCACCGGATACATTGCTGCCGCCCTGCTCGATCCTGGTTTCGTATCCGTCAGGGAAACCTTGGATAAACTCATCGGCACAGGCCAACTCACATACTCTCTTACATTCTTCCAAGGTGGCATCTTCTTTTCCCCAGCGCAGGTTATCAAGGATCGTACCGGAGAACAGGAGGTTTTGCTGCAGTACCATTGCCACCTGATTGCGCAGCGTTTCGAGGTCATAGGTCCGCACATCTTTTCCGCCGACAAATACGCTGCCGGATGAAACATCGTAAATCCGGGAGATCAGGTTCACAAGGGAAGTCTTGGAACTGCCGGTAGAACCGATGATCCCCACGGTCTGCCCCGAAGCGATCTCAAGATTGATATGATCAAGCACCGGCTTTTCGGATGTTTCCTGATAGCGGAAAGTCACATCAGAAAAACGGATGCTGCCGTCAGCCACTTCATAAACGGGATTTTCCGGATTTGTCAGTGTGCTCTCTTCCGACAGTACCTCCGCAATACGCTTTGCCGAAGCCTGTGACATGGTGATCATGACAAAAACGATGGAGAGCATCATCAGGCTCATCAGGATATTCATACAATAGGAAAACAGGCTCATGAGCTGCCCGGTTTTCAGGGAGCCTGCAACGATCATATGAGCGCCGTTCCAGGAGATCAGAAGGATACAGGTATAGATCGTCATCATCATGACGGGAAAGTTCCATACGATGATGTTCTCAGCCTTGACGAACATTTTATAGAGGTTTTCGTTAGCCTGTGTAAACCGTTTTCTCTCATAATCCTCGCGCACAAAGGCTTTGACCACGCGGATGGCGGTAATGTTTTCCTGTATGCTTTCGTTCAGGTCATCATATTTGGAAAACACCTGGGTAAAGGTTTTGGTCGCAAAGCGGATCACCAGCCCCAGCACCAGTCCGAGAAACAGTACCGCGCCGAAAAAGACCAGCGAAATCTTCGGACTGATATAGACAGACATGCACATGGCTACCACCAGGGAGATCAGGGAACGGACGCACATCCGAAGGATCATCTGATACGCATTCTGAATATTGGTGATGTCCGTGGTCATACGGGTGATCAGCCCTGCCGAAGAAAACCGGTCTATATTGGCAAAGGAAAAACTCTGTATTTTTTCATAAACGCTTTTTCGCAGGTTTCTTGCCAGGCCTGCGCTGGCCTCGGCGCCGTATTTACCGCCCATCAGTCCGCCAAACAGTCCGATGGCTGCCGCCACGACCATGAAACCGCCCATCCTGGCGATGTGGCTCATATCCCCCACGCTGACCCCTTTATCGATGATAGATGACATCATCAGCGGGATCACCATTTCCATGGCGACCTCTAAGATCATAAACAGCGGCGTCAATATGGATGCCTTCTTATATACACCTAATTTACTGAGAATAATCTGAATCATAAAACCGCAGAACCTTTCATATATGGATTACAACGCCAAAAATCAGGCTCCATGTTGTGCTTGCACGAAAGTGGAGGATTGACTTTATGGTGTGCGGAGCAATCCGTAATAATTCTTTTGTCGACTGAATATGAACGGGTATGAACAGCCGTCATATTACCACGCCGGCTATTGTAATAACGAACGGGCAGCCGCAGCTGCCCGTGAACGATCACTTCGGTCAGGATGTCTTTGCATCGATGAACCGTAAGCATCTTCTCTTTCCTATCAACCGCCTGCTTACTGGGGTCCGATATACTCTGCATCGCCAAAGCCCAAAATGCAAATAAAGATCGGTGAGAAGAAAAACATGCCGATAAAAAATCCGGTACCTTTGCCGAATGCCTTGCAGAGCTTGTAATAGCAAATGATCAGAAAGATCACATCCACGCAGGGAACAAGCATCGTCAGAAACAGAATACCGTTACCCCAGGCAATATCGAACAGCGTGTAAAGATTGTAAAACGGTATCAGGGAAGCCCAGCCCGGTTTTCCGGCCTTTGTAAAGACCTTCCACATACCTACAATACACACGATTGAGATCACCAGGCATACGATGATATAACCTGCGCCAAAACCCGCCATTACGGCGTCCATTGCTTCATTACTCATTTGTTTCTCCTCCTTATATCAAAAGTAATTTTTTCTGCGTTCAGACTTCTTTTTCACGCCGGACTCCCCTTTCGATCCATCCTGTGAAAAAGGACTGCACACGGACCATATCGTAGCATATTTATCTGTTTTTTGCAAGTCACCTGCCCATGTAAATCAGGTAAATCAGGTGTAAATCAATGCATGTTCCCTTCATTTCACCAAACCGTTTCGTCATTCGATAAGGGAACCGGAAATACTGTTTCATCCTCCAGCCGCAGAAAAAGGGCTCCGTTTTTCAGGTTTGGCTGCTTGCCGAAAGCGCATCCGCCGTCGATACAGATAAAGTTTCCTTTCCGGAACATGCAAAGATCATTAAAGTCCCATCGCATCTGATAATCCTGCATGATCCGATGTACCGGAACATGTCCCGTCACAAATGTCGCGTCGAAATTTCCGTAGATATCCGGTCCGTGTGTATCGATGTCATCCCGGTAATAAGATTTCCAGACGATATTCCATGTCACATAGTCTTCTACCTCGCTGAGCCTTTTATCCTCATATCCCGGCAGATAGTAGGAATGGGTCAGGATATACGGCCTGCCCTCTATGCTCAGGGTTTTCATCACATACCGCTCTCTCAGCCATTCCAAAAGAGACTGCCTGCTCTGCAGCTTCAGTCTGCCATATTTCTCGTAAGTCTTGTTCCCGCCGTTATAATAAAGCCAAAGTGCGGTATCATTCCCCGTGCACTTTTTCCTGCCTTCCGGATCTACGGCGCCGAGCATCAAAAGCTCATGATTGCCGATGAGCAGATCCATGTTTTTATGGCGTTTGATCATCTGCAGGATCCTGATGCCGTCCGGACCGCGATCGATCGCATCTCCGATCACATACAGCATATCCTTATCTGTCAGACCGATCTTTTCAATTCCTTTTTCAAATACCTCTGCATAGCCATGCAGATCTGATACCACATATGTTGCCATAATTACCCCTCAGGCTTATCCTCCTGCTGAAAACGCCGGTTATTTTCCACCAGTTCATCAAAAGATACCGGCATGTAATTATTGATACAGGCCGCCGCATTCAGTGCTCTGTCTATGTTCTTCATGATCTCGTAGGTCGGCCCCTTCTTATTGTGTATATGTCCATAGATCAGATAGGTTCCGTGAAAACTTCTGTACCACTCGATCATGGGATAATGACAGAGTGCGATATGATTTCCCTGATCCGCAACGTGCATCATTTTGTCGACAGATTCAAAATAGGACATTGCCTTCTCGTTTTTTAACAGTTTCATATCATGATTCCCGGTCACCAGGTGCTTCCGGCCGCGAAGCTGCTTTAAATACCAGCTTTCATCCATTTCGGCCTTGAACGCAAAATCCCCGATAATATAGACATCATCGCTGATATTGACGCGCCTGTTCCATAGGTCGATCATCGCCTTATCCATTTCCTGCACATCGGCAAAAGGCCTCTTGTCATGCTTGATCACATTTGCATGACCGAAATGCGTATCTGCTATATATAAGTTCATGATAATCCTTTCTTTGATACTGTGGCTGTCCTAAGCTCTGCCGTCACGGAACATCATTATACTGTATTATCGCACGGCAGACAACCCTTTTCGGCGTCTGCCATGCAACATGTTACGATTGTAAGATGCCATGTGGGGCTGCAAATAGTAACTGTGGGAGCGGCTGCTCTATGCAGCCTTTCCCAACGCATCCGTCTCCGGCTCTGCTGCTGCCCGCAGGTTGCGGATCAGTACCGCAGTGGGCACCCCCTTTTTGCCAAAGGCCAAACCGGCCTCAAAGGCGTAGATCCCGTCGGTAAACAGGAAGGTGTGCCTTCCGTCCTGTAAAGTACGGACCTTTACCAGTGCCCTGCAAAGATGCATGCCGGGGAAGGCGACTTTGCCGATCACATCGCGCCTGATGAGCTGGGCGATCAGCTCCTCGATGACGTACTGTTTCTCATAAGAGAAAGTCACCTTGGCATAGGGGTTATTCTTGTGGTCATTCTCCCTGACCAGATCGGCGTAGTACATCCGAAGGCTGTCGACAGCCATAGAGCTGCAGGTGGTGCCTGCGAACAGGTCGCTGATCAGCATGTACAGTGCGTATTCATAGCAGAAGATCCGGGACATCGGGTTATTGTAGTAGTTTTTCATAAGCGTTTTCTCCTTTTTGATCAAATAAAAAATTGCTTACTTTCAGTGACAACGGCGGTCCGCCGTCCTTTTGCTTTCTTGGCACGCTCGCCGCCGGTGGCGGGTCATCGCGGATGCTTCCCCGAAAACAAAAAATATTCAGTTGTGATAGGGACTACGGGCATAGTAATCCCGTCTTCCTCTTCTCAACTGAATATTCTCAACTGAATATCTTTTTTCCGATGTCCGACATCTCTGCCGGTCATGTCTTCATTATATATCGGTCAGATCCATCCGGCAATCAACCATTGGTTTAAATTTTTTAAAATTTTTTTGACCGACTCTTTTTCCCCGATCACTGTCTGAGGATCGCTTCCTTCACCGTTCCCTTCGGATCAAGGATCAAAAGCCTTACGATCCAGATCACAAGGGCAAGTGCGATCACCGCCACACCCAGGAAGGTATCATTGATCATATCCTCAAGCGCCGGAGTAAAATATGCTTCCTTCAACTCTGCAAATTCAAAGATCGCATCCACCAGCCACATCAGGGAAGCACCCCAGAACATAAAACACAGAAAACCAAGTTTCAGGTCATCATTCTTGCGGGTATACCATACCGCAGTTGTGATCGCTGCTGCGATCACTGTGATCAACAACGTCATATCGTTATCCTCCTGAATTCTCGCTAATTAAGCTTTCCCCTTGGACTTAGACGTTTCCGGTCTTTTTACGATCGCTTCCGCAACCTTGCACATGATGATCCAGACTGCTGTGCAAAGGACAGCCATCAAAACACCTACGGTTGCCATCTCATGGAACATCTCCGCTGCATCGATGGGATTGCCCATGGCCGTCAAAAACGGGAACCATGGAACCACCTCTCCATGCCAGATATGCTCAAATAACAGGAGCACAACGCCGCCCCAAAGGAGTTTTGTCAGCCATTTCAGTTTCTTTGAAAGCGGAATGGAATTCTTTTCCTGTGTGACATTCTCCTTCGTTTCAAAGAGCTTCATTTCCTTTTTTTCTTCTGCCTTGGCAACTGCCGTTACAACGATCGCCTCAACAGCCGGTACAACAAAACAAGCCATTTTTCCACCTCCAATTGATTTAGCAGTATTCGTCTTTGTATTTACATACCTGACTTCATACTTCTCTCCCCTTCTTATTTATCCGGATCCGCCCTATAGCTGCGGATCCGAATACAATCATTGTAGACTAAATTTTTATGGCGGT
>JAEEKC010000058.1 GCA_016282215.1 Lachnospiraceae bacterium | reverse complement strand
TTCAGATTATAATAATCCGCCTGCCGAAGAAAGGTACTCTGCACCATGCTGCCGCCGTTTTGCATCTCCCAGGCATTAACACCGTGTCTGGCTTCATCCCAAGGGTCCACGTACTTGACACCAAGCTTGTAAAAGCCCATAAAGGCAATCCAGGCCATCAGCAGGGCAAAGAATACCCAGTATAATATTCGGTTTTTATCCGTTTTTCCGTTTTCCATGTATTTTTCTATTCAATTAGTAGTTTTGGGGCTCCGTATTTTCATACCGGGCTTTCCACTACTTCTCAGTCTGCATTTGATCTCGGTACTTCATCAACGAAAATAAACACGTACCGCCAGATAGATCGCAGGATACGCCTGTATCTTCATAAAGAAAAGAAAGAGCTTTTCCGCAAAAGTTAGCCGTGGCATATCATAATGCCAAAGTGCCCAGGAAACACTGCGGGATGTCAGCACCTTTTTCATTTCTGTTTTCAATTCCCGGTAGGGCTTTTCTTTTTGTTTGTAGACAATGGCTTTCACATGCAGCACAGTCAGGCATAAAAAGTCATTCCAGATCTGCTGTTCCAGAAAGCCCGCATCTTTTTCCCGTGCGATCCGGCAGAGGTTCTTTCGCATGATGCGGATCTTTTTCATATAATCAATGTCATGATGCATCGTCATGGACGCATTCTGCATGATGTAGTGATAGGGGAAATAATCCCGGATGATCTCCACTCTTTTGGCATCTAAAAACATGCAGAGGGAAAACTGAAAATCTTCTCCGATACTGACTTCATCACTGCAAAGGAGCAGATTTTTCTGCACAAGTTCGCGCCTGGTGAGCTTGGTTACACGGTTCGGCATCAGGGGTCTTCCGAAAAAGCTGCCGTCATTGATCAGTCTGTCAAGAATCTGCGCTTTTAACGTTTCTCCCTCAAAGGAATCCCCATCGAATTCCATCTGCTCGGTCCAAGCCTCGTGGGAGCCATCCTCATAAGTATGAACCAGGCCGCAGCAGACAATATCAGCATCCGTTTCTTTCGCCCTCTCGTAGAGGCGCTCAAACATGTCGGCATCCACGGTATCGTCCGCATCCACATAACCGATATAATCGCCTTTTGCCGCAAGACTGCCGGCTTTCCACGCGCCGGTCAGGCCTTTGTTTTTCTGATGAATGACCGTAACCCCGGGATAGTACAGCGCAATATCATCGCACTTTTTGCCCGATGCATCCGTGCTGCCGTCGTCCACCAGGATCACTTCGATGTCTTTCAGCGTCTGTCCTGTCAGGGATGCCACGCAGCGCTCTATGTAGTTTTCCATGTTATAGACCGGTACGACAATGGATACTGTCGGCATAGTTCCCCCTCATCAGTCAGCTACGCTGACAGCTTCCCCCCAGGGGGAAGCCAGCGTTTCGTCCGTGTTTCCGGTTTTTCATTTACACTATTCAGACCCTTCCGTGTTTCCGGTTTTTCATTTACACTGTTCAGACCCTTACGTGTTTCCGGTTTTCATTTACACTATTCAGACCCTTCCGTGTTTCCGGTTTTTCATTTACACTATTCAGACCCTTCCGTGTTTCCGGTTTTCATTTACACTATTCAGACCCTTCCGTGTTTCCGGTTTCATTTACACTATTCGGACCCTTCCGTGTTCTCATACGCGTTACAAAAATCAGGCGCCTGCTTTTCCCGTAATGATCCAGGGAGCGGGCTGGTTCTCAAATACGTTGCGGCTGGTGAGTTTGGAAACTGCGATCTGCAGGATTGTGATATCCGATATGCCATAGCTTTCCAGAATATTGCGGATCGATCCGGCTACACCGAAGTCCAGCGTGTAGATGACAAATTCCATATTGGGATTGATCTTCGTCAGGTATTCCAGTTCATGCTCAAGGCTTGCGGAAGCCACCAGCATCGTCGTTTCAGGCACCGGCAGGTCTCCCATGGTATCATCGCCTACATGGTCTACGATCGCCACGTTGGTCAGACCGAAGCGGCTTGCATTTTCTTCCATGGTCTCTCTGTCACGCTCTTTATATTCCACTGCGATCACGGTGCCTTCTCCTGCCATCACGGCAGCCTCAACCGCAATGGACTCGCCGGAGATCACGCAGAGATTTTTGCTCTCATGGATCTTCATCTTGGAGATCAGCACGGAACGGATCTCGGAGCCGACGTATTTCACGCTGCCCAGAGCGAAGTGCTTATTGTCCATGCCAAAACGCAGGGTGCTGCGGGCGTTGGGATTGAGCACGATCATGCCGGCGGATGCATTGATGCCGCGGTCGATCATCTCGGAAACCTTGTTACGTTTGATGGGCCCTTCCGGCTCACTGCCCTCGTTATAAACTACTTCACATTCGCCAAGGCCCACTTCCCACATCTTATAGAAAATATCCATATTTCCCGCTTCGGTAAAAACCAGCACACAGCGATGCGCTTCCACCGCCGGGATCAGGTTCTTGTTCTTCTTCGTGATATCAAGGAGTTTTACATGCTCCAGATCGATATCCGTGTTTGCGGAAAAATACTGCAGCCAGGAAATAATGCTCTGGTTGTTAAAAAGTTCGCTCATACTGCCACCTCCTGCAATAAAGTTTTATAGTTTTTGCCCCAAAATTAAACTTCAAACATCAGATCGCCATAGGTCGGGATCGGCCAAAGCTCCTTATCCACGATCATTTCAAGTTCGTCTGCCGGAACCCTGAGCGCATCCATGGCGTCGCGTACCGTATCTTTATAGAAAAATGCCTTTTCTTTTTCATCGCCGATCTTACCTGCCTGATCGACCACAGACTGCAGCCTGTCAAGCGCCTGTTTCATTGCAGTCAGTTTGGAAGAAGCATCTTCCAAAAGTCCGCTGACGGTTGCACTCTCGCAGCCCGCCGCCTTCATCTCATTGACGGTTTTCGCCAGTGTTTTCAGATAACGCACAACAGCAGGTATGATCTGCCTGCCGGCCATGTCGATCATGGTCAGTGCTTCGATCCGGATCGTCTTTGCATAGGTTTCGTAAATGATCTCTTCTCTGGATGTCAGTTCAACCCCTGTAAAAATGCCGAACCGTTCATATAATTCAATGGTTTTTTCATCAGAAAGCGTGCCGGCAGCCTCGATCATGGACTTGATATTCGGAAGTCCCCTGCGCTCCGCCTCTTTCACCCATTCCTCGGAATAACCGTTGCCATTGAAAATGATCCGCTGATGCTTCGTCAGATATTCCTTGATCAGGTCATGAACTGCGAGTTCAAAATCCTCTGCCTTCTCCAGCCTGTCTGCCGCTTCACAGAAAGCCTCTGCGACAATGGCATTCAAGGTAGTGTTGGGATCTGCGATGGAATCCGAACTTCCCACCATACGGAACTCAAACTTATTCCCGGTAAAAGCGAAGGGTGAGGTACGGTTCCGGTCCGTCGCATCCTTCTTGGTATCGGGCAGCGTGGAAACACCGGTCTCGAGCATACCGCCTTCTTTGAGGGTTGTTGCCTCTCCCGTTTCTACTAACTGGCGCA
>JAEEKC010000057.1 GCA_016282215.1 Lachnospiraceae bacterium | reverse complement strand
GGATTTCGAGAAGATCATCACGGATATCAATCCGGCCACCGGACTGAAAGTAGATGAAGTTTCCCATCTTGCAAACAGGGCACGTATTGATGTGCCGATCCTGATCGCTGAGGATTCGGAGCTTTTGAACAAACTGATCTCACAGTCTTTGAAAACAGCCGGTTATGAGAGACTGACACATACCGAGAACGGGCAGGAGGCCTGGGATCTGCTTTGCAAATGGCGGGATGACCAGACGATCCTTGAGAAGGCACAGCTGGTGATCACTGATATCGAAATGCCGCAGATGGACGGACACAGGCTGACGAAACTGATCAAGACAGATGAAATGCTGAAGGATATTCCGGTTGTGATCTTTTCTTCCACCATCAACGATGAAACGAGAAGGAAAGGCGAGAGCGTCGGCGCAGATGCTCAGCTGACAAAACCGGAGATCGGGCAGCTTGTGGCAGCCCTTGACAAGATCGTCGGCATTACGGAGTAATAGAATAACGGATAATTGACAGTGCAAAGCCCGGGACGGAAATACGGAGCCGGGACATTACTGATACATTACGGAAACTCATATATGAAGAAAAAAGGAGCCGGCTGGCGGCCGGCCTGGGCAAAACTGGATAATACCGCGATCCTGTTCCCGGTCATTGCGAGCAAGGAAATGAGCAATGTGTACCGGATCAGCGCAACCCTTTCGGAGGAGATCGACGGAGAGAAACTGCAGGAAGCATTGGATATTCTGCTGCCGCAGTTTCTTGCGTTTCGCATGCGTCTGAAGATGGGGGTTTTCTGGTATTATTTTGAAGAAAACGACAGGAAACCACCGCGGGTGACGGAGGAGAATTCCTATCCCGGCGCCTATATCAACAAAAGCATGAATAATCATTACATGTTCCGGGTGACTTATTATAAAAAAAGGATCAACCTGGAGGTTTTTCATGCCCTGACGGACGGCTATGGCGGCCTTTTGTTTTTGAAGGAACTGATCTATCAGTACCTGCGTCTGGCCCATCGCGAGGATCCGGCCTTTGCCGGTGAAAAAGACAGGCTCTCTCCGGGACTGTCCTTAGACCAGGAAGACAGTTACAGCAAAAATTTCCGTAAGCCCAAAAGTGCCGATGAGGCCTATCGTTCAAAACGCGCCGTGATCCTGAAGGGGGAAAGGCTCCCGAAGGGACAGCTGGGTGTCATGCACGGATACTTCCCTTTGGATCAGTTAAAAGCGGCGGCAAAAAGTCATCAGGTGACCATTAATCAATACCTGGTGGGTTTGTTTGTCTATTCCATCTATGTGGAATACCTGCACAAATCGCCTACGGACCACCCCATTAATTGTTGTGTGCCCGTGGATCTTCGTTCCTACTATAATTCCAATACTCTCAGAAACTTCTTTGCCATGGTCGCGGCCCTGTTTAAGCCGGAAAAGGACGACTATAGCTTAGATGAGGTGCTGCAGATCGTCAAAGACAGCCTGAAGGCGCAGATCACGCCGGAAAATCTCGATACGATCCTGTCTTATAATGTTTCCAATGAGAAAAATATGTTCCTGCGTCCAATCCCAATCTTTATCAAGAATATCGCGATCCGCAGTGTTTATTATGGGATCATAAACGGAACGACGGCGACGATGACGAATATCGGCAATGTCGTATTGCGGGAGCCCTATCAAAAGTATGTGGAGCATTTTTATGCCATGCTGAACATGTCCAGGGGACAGGACTTAAAGGGCGCCATCGTATCCTGCAATGGAACGCTGATCCTGACCTTTACCACCAGGCTTTTGGACGTTTCCATCCAGAAACGCTTTTTCCGCCTGATCGCGCAGGACGGCGTGGAAGTGGCGGTAGAGACAAATGATGTGATGCCCGATGAGGAAACGGAAAACAAGGGTGTGCTGGTGAAAAAGGCCGGAAAAAAAGAGAAGAAAAAGAAGAAAAGCCGCAAAAGAAATCAACATAGTGGGCAAGATTGAAAGAGTTCTGAGTCCATAGTATAAAGTCCGGTACGAAAAACAGGAGCCGGGGACTACAAATCAGTTAGATAGGAAGAATCGATGAACAGATGTCCGAATTGTAATGTGATCTTATATCAGAAAAATATGCAGGTGTGTCCCTTATGTCAGTGCGTGACAGAGGAGGTATCTGCGGAAGCTGCTGTGCACATCAAAGAGCTGTTCGGCGAAAATGCGCCGTATCCGGATATCGCGAAGCGTCGCAGGATGCTGCGGTTCTGGCTGAGACTGGTGCTGTTCCTTATGATCGTTGCGGAGACAATCCTTGCGATGATCAATTATCTGATGCCGACACATTATCCCTGGTCGGTGATCACCGGATTTACTTTTTTATATATTTATCTGTTTGTGGTCTACTGGGTTACCCATGACTCGGGATTTGCGGCAAAAGTCGGGCTGCAACTTTTGATCACCATGGTCTTTTTATTCGAGATCGATTACTGGAACGGGATGAACGGCTGGTCGCTTCAATGGGCAATCCCGGGGATCATATTGCTGGGGGACGGCATCGTATTCTTTCTGATGATGCTCAACCGCAGCCGTTGGCAAAGTTACCTGTTGCTGCTATTGCTCATGGGAATCTGTTCGCTGGTGATCCTGGTGTTTTATTATACGCATATCATTACGAATATCATCATGCCGCTGGTCTGCAACGGCGTGACCTTCCTGTATTTTGTGGGCACGCTTCTGCTCGGCGGCGGCGCCGCCTCGAGAGAACTGAAGAGGAGATTCCACATTTAGAATAATTAAAGGATATTAAAAATGCGATCAGACCATATTCTTCTGGATAACGCAAGAAAACTGCGCAGAAACATGACAAAAGAAGAGCGTCATTTATGGTTCGATTTTCTGAAACCATTGCCGGAAACGATTTATCGTCAAAAGATCATAGGACGGTATATCGTCGATTTTTATTGCGCAAAAAGCAATATCGTCATAGAACTGGACGGTTCGCAATATTACGATGAAGAGGCGCAGAAAAAAGACAAAGAAAGAGATCTGTATCTCGAGGATTTAGGGATTACGGTTCTGCGCTATACGAATTTGGAGGTTGATCAGAATTTCAGGGCGGTATGTGAGGATATTTTGGCGCATATCAGAACGGATGAGGGGGAGGAAGGCGCAGAGGAGCCGATATCCGATCAGGAACCGAAGGGGAAGGCAACAGAAGACACACATCCATCGGCGAATGACATCAGTCTGCGGGGAAAGACGGCGCGCGGGATCGTAAAGGTGGCAAATCATCTGCCGGTGATCGGGGCGCTGCGCGTGAACGGTGACCTGCAGAATCTGATCAGCGAGCATGAGCGGGAGTGGAAGTTTCCGGAGAATCTGGTCAATACGGTGATCGATCAGGAACTCTATAAGATGGAGCTTCTTGAGAAAAAAGAGGATACGCGACCGCGGGGGCAGCGGTATGTGATATTGCAGCTCCATGGCGGCGGCTATTACGGAAAACTGCATAATACCTACCGTGCGGCAGCGGTTTACTTTCATGATATCTCCGGCGGGTTTGATGTGCTGTCCCCGGATTACCGTGTGGCGCCGGCAAATCCGTACCCGGCGGCGCTGCAGGATGCGCTCAGTTCCTACAGATGGCTGATGGAGCAGGGATACAAGCCGGAGCATATCATCATTTCCGGGGATTCCGCAGGCGGCGGCCTGACGCTGGCTCTTTGCATGTATCTTCGCGACCACAGGATCGCGATGCCGGCAGGGCTGATCACCATGTCTGCCTGGACGGATCTGACCAAGAGCGGGGATTCCTATCAGGACAATTATGACAGCGATCCGATCTTCGGCGGATCGAAACATACGCTGGTTTATAAAAAAGGCTACTATGCAAACCATGATCCGGCAAAGCCCTATATCTCGCCGATCT
>JAEEKC010000010.1 GCA_016282215.1 Lachnospiraceae bacterium | reverse complement strand
CTGCTCAACTGCATGCTGACCTATTCCCTTCTGGCGTCCCTTCTGATCTCATCCATTTTTAATATGGTGGTGACCAGATTTGTATCAGACCGGATCTATGAGGAAAAGCAAGAAGAGATCATGCCATCCTTCTACGGATGTGTCGTTCTCGAACTGATCGTGTGCATAGCCACTTACGGCGTATTTTTGCTCTTTTCCGGGGCAAAGTTTTTGCATATCCTGTTATGCCTCTGGTTTGCCATGGTCATGATCGTGGTATGGACGGAAATGATCTATATGACGGCGCTGAAGGACTTTCAGGCGATCGTGCTTTCCTTTGCGATCTCGCTGATGTTCGCATTTTTGCTGGCGCTGCTCTTTGTCCTGTTTGGCTGGACGAGCCTGGAAAGCCTGTTCCTCTGCGTCATCATCGGATACGGGATCCTGTCGGTGCGTTACCTGCGCCTGATGCTGGAATACTTCCCCAAAAGCGAGGGGAGCTGCTTTGCCTTTCTTCGCTGGTTTGACAAATATCCGACGTTGGCCCTTTGCGGATTTATGGTGCGGTTCGGACTTTTCTCCCATATCATCGTGATGTATTTCGGACCGCTGCAGATCCAGGTGGAAGGGCTGTTTTACAATGCGCCGGAATACGAGATCCCGGCGCTGATCGCGTTCTTTTCCCTGCTGGTGAGCACCATCAGTTTCGTGGTTTCCGTGGAGGTGAATTTTTATCCCAAGTACAGCAGTTACTACGGGCTGTTCACGGACAGGGGTGCTATCGGCGATATTTATTTGGCGGGAAAGGAAATGCTCGATATGCTGCAGCGGGAGATCATATACCTGGGCTGCAAGCAGCTGTTTACCACGGTGCTGTTCATCGTGCTCGGACCGCCGGTCTTTAAGCTGATCCTTCCCGGCATGAGTTCGAATGCCATTGCCATTTATAAGTTTTTATGTGCCGGCTACGGGACCTATGCCATTGCAAATTCCCTGATGCTGATCGAGCTGTATTTTGAGGATTACACCGGGGCGCTGATCGGCTCCACCATGTTTTCCGTCATCGGTACCGGCTTTACAATCCTGCAGATCGTAAATGGGGATGTGGGATATTTCGGAGTTGGTTTTTTTGCGGGCTGCATTGCCTTTTATTTCCTTTCCCTTGCTCATCTGGACTGGTTTACCAGAAGGCTTCCTTATTTCCTGCTGTCCAAGCAGAGCCTGGTACCGGGGCAGGAGAAGGGACTGTTTTCAAAGATCGGCAGATGGGCCGAGACGCGCTACGAGAAGAAACATGCGAAGACGAAATCCATGGCATAAATTCAAAAGCGAACGAAAGCGTGAATGCGAAGCCGAAATTCATGGCATAAATTCAGAAAGCATGCGAAAGCGTAATATTATGTTTGGTTACAAAAGAGTGCGAATCTTCATATCCATCCTTTGCCTGGCATCCCTTCTTTTTACGGGGTGCGCCACAGTGCTGCCCGAAAACGGTGAGGATGAGCCGGTGATGACCGCGGGACAGGCACTGAGCACAGCGGCCAGGAAGGGGAACGTGGCAGCGGATCAGGACCGGCAGCCTGACGGTGAGGATGCCGAAGATCCGAATTCCCCCAAAACGGGTTCCGAAAAGAATAACAAAGACAAAAAGAGCGGGGATGAGGGCCCCCGGGTGATGGCTGTTTCCAAAGCCGTAACATGCGAGAAAAACATCCGGGACGAAGCTTCTTTATATGAAGGCATCGATGATGCAAAGGTGCTTCCCATGTATCTGACGGTGCGGAAGGGAAACGCTTCTGACGGAAGCGATCATACCTGGGAAGAGATCAATAAATACTCCGTCTATGATTACGACGAGATGGGTGTGGACCGCTACAAAGTGGAAGGCATTCTGCAGGTGGACGAGTCCGGCAACGGCATCGGGAGCACGGACTTCGGCTTCAACGCAAAGGTGCCGAATGTGACGGTGCAGATCCGGGGACAGACTTCTTCAAGAAGCAACCAGAAAAACTTCAAGATCCATGTGAAGGACGGCTGCGGCGAATGTCTCGGCCTTCGGACGATGGCGCTGAACAAGCATGTGGCGGATCCCGGGCGTTTTGCCAATAAGATGTGCTACGACCTGCTTGAGACCATTCCGCAGCTGATGAGCTGCCGGACCTACTTTGTGCATCTGTATGTGAAAGATGAGACCGCATCAGGCAATGGCGGTGATTTCACAGATTACGGGCTGTTTACCATGACGGAGCCCATTAACAGACGGTATCTGAAAACCCATGGCCTGGATGAAAACGGCCAGCTGTACAAGGTATCCTTTTTCGAGTGGAATCAGATCGACGTGATCATGGAGGATCAGGATAGCAGCCGCTTTGACAGGGATGCTTTTGAGGATTATCTGAAGATCAAGGGAGATGAGGATGTATCCAAGCTGCAGGAAGTGATCAAAAAACTGCATACCTACAGCATCCCCATCGATGAGATCATTTCGCAGCATTTTGATGAAGAGAACCTCTGCTACTGGATGGCCTTTAATATCCTGAACGGCAATTATGATGTGGGCGCGCGTAACGTGTATCTGTACAGCCCCCTGAATTCAGAGAAGTTCTATATGCTCTGTTGGGATATGGACGGCTCCTTTAAAAACGGATTTTTCCGGAATTATCAGGATCATATCGGAGAGCCGTGGACCAGAGGCATGACCAAGTTCCTGGGACTGAAGCTGACCAACCGTATGCTGAAAGAGGAAAAATACCGGATGAAGCTGACGGCAGCCGTTGAGGATCTTTACAGAAACTATATGGATCCGCAGACGGTGTCGGACATGGCGCAGGTTTACAGCAATATCGCCCTGCCCTATGTGATCTCGCAGCCGGATCAGGAAAATGCGGGGATCAAGGAGCCGGAGGAATATCTGGCATTTACCGGTCATCTCGGAGATGAGATCACGGAAAACTATCGGAACTATTATGATACGCTGGTAAAACCCTGGCCGTTTTTTGTCAATGCTCCCATTGCCAATACCGATGCGGGAACTTTGGAGCTGACCTGGGAAGCAGCCTATGACTGCGACGGCGAGGAAGTGCATTATGATTATATCCTGGCAAGGGATGAATATCTTGAAGATGTGGTAGATAGCGGCAAAGGACTGCTCCTGCCGACGGTGACGGTTCCGCTGCCGAGTCCGGGGACTTATTATCTGAAGGTGCGGGCCATCAATGCTTCCGGTTTTTCTTCCGAATGCTTTGATTACATCTCCGACAGAGATGAAGGTGATGTATTCGGCTGTTACAGATTCAGGGTGGAATCCGACCGGTCCATTACCGTGGAAGAATCGGTAGAGTAATGAACTGATAGATTACTATAAAAAAATGAAAAACAGAGCGGACAGAAAAATGAAACGATCGAAAAAAAGAAGGAATCTGACAAAGGCAGCACTTTTGCTGCTAGGCGTGGCGTTTTTTGCGGCCGGCTGCGGGCAGGCCAGTTATGAAAAGGCGCCGGTCAGCGATCATATTGCGGTGGTGGATAAGGCTGCACTTTATACAGAACCTGTGGAAGAGCCGGTTTTGTACCTGACTGTGGGTAAAAACGAGGGCGGCAGAAAGAGTGAGCATATCTGGGACGAGATCAACGGTTATTCCCTTGACTGGTATGAGGAAAACGAGATCAAACCCTATGAGTGCGATGCACTGGTGCAGTTCGGAAATGAAGAAGGTCCCACGAAGGACGGTTACGGTTTTACGGATCTTTCCTCGAATGCCAAGGTACGTCTCACCGGCAAAAAGGCCAGTCTGCGGCAGCAGAAGAGTTATAAGATCACGATCTACTCCGATGCAGGCAGTATCGACGGCATGAAGAGTGTGCTTTTGCAAAAATGCTTTACGGATCCCTTCCGCTTTACCAACAAACTCTGTTTTGACCTGATGCAGGAAAGCGATGCGCTGATGTCGGTCCGGACACAGTTTGTGCATCTGTATGTGAAGGATGAAACGGAAGGAAGAAACACTCTGTTTGAGGATTACGGCCTGTATACCATGACCGAGACCATCAACAAGCGGTATCTGAAAAACCGGGATCTGGACAGCTCCGGCGAACTGTATAAAGCCGTTGATCTGGATTTTACCAGGCATGAAGATGTGCTGGTGAGCGCAACGGAGGCAGCATATAATGAAGAGAAATTTGAGCAGATCTTAGAGCCGAAGGGCAGTAACGATTACAGCAAGCTTCTGCGCCTTTTGGATGCGGCAAATGATGAAGAGCTTTCCATAGAAGAACTGATAGATACTTATTTTGATAAGGAAAACCTCTACACCTGGATGGCCTTTAATATCCTGATGGGCAATACGGAAACGGCGACGGAGAATTTTTACCTCTATTCTCCCACGGGAACGGAAAAATTCTATATCATCCCCTGGGACAATGACGGTGCCCTCCGCCAGGATTACGAAAAACTGCGGGATCCGGACTATTCCGAAGGGTGGAAGAAGGGGATCCATATCTATGCGCAGTCGACGCTGTTTTCACGGATCCTGCAAAGCAGCGTATGCGTGGATGAGCTGACGAGCTATGTGGAAAAACTCCACGGCGGCATCCTTTCCGGTGACAACGTTTTGGCAAAGGCGAAGGCTCTCGGCGCACAGGTAACGCCGACGCTGTATAAGATGCCGGACATGGTGTTTGCAAGGGTGACGGAGGAAAACTACAATAAACTGATGGATGCGATCCCTTCAAGGATCGACAGCCTGTATCAGGCTTATTATGATTCCATCAAAACCCCCGGACCTTTCCATATTCACACACCGGCTTTAAAGGAAGGCAAGATCGTCTTTTCCTGGGATCCGGCAGCGGCCCCCGGCGGAAAAGTGAAGTATTCTCTTTTTATCGCGGATTCCTGGGATTTTGAAAACAAGGTGACAGAGCAGCGCAATATCACAGAGTGTGAGTATGAGGTGGGCCACCTGCCGCCGGGACAGTATTTTGCCCAGATAAGCGCCCAGACAGAGGACGGACACAGTCAGAGCGCATACGAAAACTACCGGACGGAGAAGGATACGGTGGCAGAGGGTGTGCTGTGCTTCTACGTGCTTGAGGACGGAACCGTGACGGAGGCCCTTTCGCACCAGACAGATGAGTGATGAAAATACTGAGCCAAACAACTACGAATCAATTGGAGAACAGAGAATGGATGAACAGGGAAATCTGTACAGGTATGAATGGAAATTCCTGATCCACGAAGAGCAGGCGGATCTTCTGCAAAGAAAACTTACGCCGTTTCTTTCGGAAGATGTCCATGCCTCGGATGGCGGGTATCAGATCAGGAGCCTGTATTTTGACGATCTGAAGAATTCTGCGTATACACAAAAGCTGATGGGTGTGTATGCGAGGAAAAAATGGAGGATCCGGATCTATAATTTTTCCGATGACAAGATTGCCTTAGAGCGCAAGACCAAGCGCGGAAACTATATCTTTAAGGAATCGGCAGATCTGACGCATGCGGAATTTGACAAGATCATGGATCACGATTACGGGTTCCTTTATGAGAGAGAGGAAAGGCTGTGCAGGGAGTTTTATATAGAATGCATAGCGAATCTGCACAGGCCGAAGGTGATCGTGGATTACTACAGGACGCCGCTGACCATGGAAGAAGGCACGGTGCGGATCACTTTTGACAGGGATATCAGCGCAGCCGTGGGAGGATTCGACATTTTTGATGCCGCGCTGCCGAGGCTCCCGGCGCAGCAGCCCGGGACCGTGGTCCTGGAAGTGAAGTATACCGAGTATCTGCCGCAGCTGATCCGCTCACTGCTCCCGACAGAGCACCAGGCATTTACGGCATATTCCAAATACTGTGCCTGCTTTGAGGCCGCGCATCATATCGCGGATCCGACGGCAGGGATCAGCAAGACAAACCACTGGCAGTGCAAAGTACAATAGATGGACAAAACGAAGAATAAATTCGGAGGTTTTATAGTATGAGTGCAAGAGATTATTTCAAAAAATCGGTATTGGAATCCTTTACATCCGGAAACGCCATTACGGCGGATTTCGTGATCTCGGCGGTGCTCGCCATGGTGGTTTCCATCATCCTGGGACTGTGTATCTACTTTATCTACCGGCATTATTACGGAGGCGTGATCTATAATGCGGCTTTTGCCATGACGTTGGTGGGAATGACGGTACTGACCTGTGCATTGACACTGGCCATCAGCAGCAACATCGTGATCTCCCTCGGTATGGTCGGTGCTCTTTCCATCGTCAGATACCGTACGGCGATCAAGGATCCCATGGACCTTTTATACCTGTTCTGGTCCATCTCCATCGGAATCATCGTGGCGGCGGGCATCTATGTGCTGGCGCTGATCACCATGGTGGTCATGGTAGTACTGGTTCACTTTTTCTCCCTCAAAAAAGGGATCGGCGTTTTGTATATCATGGTGATCCATTACGAGTCCAATCAGACCGGCGCTGAGATCACAAGGCTTCTCGGCCATCAGAAGCATCAGATCAAGTCCCGCACCATGCGCGGTGAAAAAGTCGAGCTGACAGTGGAACTTCTGTCCAGACAGGGCAGTATTCCGGTAGCAGATAAGATCAATGAACTTGACGGTGTCAGTGATGTAAGTCTGGTACAGTACAACGGGGAATATAATGGATAAAAAAAGAACCCTTATCATTCAATATATAACCATTCTGGCACTGGGCATTTCCATTGCAGTGCTCCTTGGCTATATCATGATACGCGCTACCATGAACATCGATGCCTCTTTCGCGCCGGATCTGACGGTGGTGGATAATCCCCTGATGGGCTTTGCCCCGGATGCAGCCAACCCGGCACTCTGCGAAAAGGCAAACATGGTCTATCTGGAAGTCTCTTTCCGGGACTGGGAACCGAAGGAGGGCGTTTTTGATATCAAAGGCCTGGAGCAAAAGTATGACATAGCCCGCTGGAAGAAGGAGCATAAATACGCAGTCCTTCGCTTTGTCTGCGATATTCCGGGGCAGGAGGACCATATCGATATCCCGGACTGGCTCTATGAAAAATGCCCGAATGGCGTTCATTATGAGACCGGACTTGGAAAAGGTTTCAGTCCGGACTATACAAACCGGGTATTTATGGAGTATCATAAGAAAGCGGTCCAAAAACTGGCCGAGTACTGCAACAAGGATCATTTTGTCGCTTTTGTGGAAATGGGAAGCCTGGGGCATTGGGGAGAGTGGCACTGCTCGGACGGCGGCGGCAAGTCGCTGATGCCGGATGAGAAGATCTGTACCGAATATGCCAATCTGTATTCCGAGAGTTTTACCGGCTCTGTGGTTTTGGCAAGGCGCAACTATGAAGCTGTGGTCGAAGGACAGATGGGTTTCTATAATGACATGACCGGTGCGCCTGAGGATACAAAGGACTGGCTGACAGCCCTGCGAAAGGGCGGCTCTCAGGAAACAAGCGGAAAATCCCTGACCTTAAAGCCGCTTGAACACTTCGGCAGAAACGAGCCCATCGGCGGTGAGTTTACGAGCAGCATTCCCATGGAGCGCCTGATGGGCGAGGACCTGGGACAGACCCTGGAGCTGATCTCGGATTCCAATATGACATTCATCGGTCCGAAGGTGCCGGACCTGACGGATGAAAACTATCAGAAAGCCGCCAATTCAGTGCTGCGGCGGATGGGATACAGACTCTATGTATCCGACCTGCATACGCGCTATGATTTTGCAAAGAACAGCATGGAGGTCCAGCTGACCTTTAAAAATGCCGGCCCGGCAGGGTTTTATTTTGACTGGCCGGTGACTGTTTATGTATTTGACAAGGATAAAAATCAGGTATACTGGGAAGGTCTGGATGTGGACCTTCATCAGCTCGGCACCGAGGATTCCCTGGTCGGCACGATCCGGGTTCCGGTGGGCGATACCATCCGCGACGAGTTTTATATCGGCGTGTCCGTAACGGATTACGAAGGGCAGGAGAGGATCACACTCGCCATTGATGACGGCAAAAAGCCGGAGTTCATCGACAAGGCCCAGGTAATATACCACTTTATGAAGGAGTAGTGGAAAAGCTAATTACAAATTTTAAGGAGGAGAAACATGGGAACACTGACAAGTGCACAGATCGGTATCATCATCACGATCGTACTCTATCTGTGCGGAATGCTTTTGGTAGGTTTTCTGGCTGCCAAAAACACAAATGACGTAGGGGACTTTTATTTGGGAGGAAGAAAACTCGGTCCGTTTGTAACGGCCATGAGTGCGGAAGCATCGGATATGAGTTCGTATCTTTTGATGGGCGTACCGGGCGTCGCTTATTTTTCCGGCGTTGCAGACGCCGGCTGGACGGCCATCGGACTGATCGTGGGAACGTATTTAAACTGGCTCTTTACCGCGAAGAGGCTTCGCCGCTATACGGAAAAAGTGAATGCCATCACGATTCCGGATTATCTGAAAAACCGTTTCCGGGATGAGAGCAACATCCTGCTTTTGGTAGGCGCGGTCTTCATTATCATATTCTTCGTACCGTATACGGCATCCGGTTTTTCAGCCTGCGGCAAACTGTTTTCCTCACTGTTTGGGGTAAACTACCAGCTGGCCATGATCGTATCCGCCATCATCATCG
Organism: Lachnospiraceae bacterium; assembly: GCA_016282215.1. Taxonomy (GTDB): domain Bacteria; phylum Bacillota; class Clostridia; order Lachnospirales; family Lachnospiraceae; genus RGIG7926. Next base: position 5,691 of record JAEEKC010000010.1, on the reverse strand, counting down.
TGGGCTACACCACCACCGGCGGTTTCCTGGCAGCTTCCACCACCGACTTTATCCAGTCTATCGTAATGACCATCGCCCTGTTTGTGGTACTCGGTTATGGCGTGGCCCAGGCAGGCGGCGTGGACGCAGTGGCAGCCAATGCAGGCGCACTGCCCGGCTTTTTGAATCTTTCCGCTACTTATAATAATGCGACGGCAGCAGCAGATCCTTATGGGATCTTTAACAAGATCACCATGTTCTGCTGGGGACTGGGATATTTCGGTATGCCGCATATCCTGCTCCGCTTCATGGCCATTGAGAATCCGGACAAGCTGAAACTTTCCAGACGTGTCGCTTCTGTATGGGTGCTGTTTTCCCTGGCGATCGCAGTGCTTCTCGGTATTGTGGGCCGTGCCATGACACAGGCGGGCGTGCTCGAATCCCTGATCGAGGATCCCACTTCTTCATCCAAAGCGGAGACCCTGATCGTTGTGCTGGCGGATCATATCAGCCATAACGGATTTGTCTTTGCCCTGATCGCCGGTCTGATCATCGCCGGTATCCTGGCATCCACCATGTCAACAGCGGACTCCCAGCTGATCGCGGCAGCATCGGCTGTATCCGAGAACATCATTCAGGATGTCTTCAAGATCAAGTTAAAAGAGCGGGGCGCCATGCTGACAGCCCGTGCAACCCTGATCGGCGTTGCAGTGCTTGCAGCCATCATCGCTTCGAACCCCGACAGTTCCGTCTTCGGTATCGTATCCTTTGCCTGGGCAGGTTTCGGAGCCGTTTTCGGACCGGCAGTCCTTCTTTCCTTATATTGGAAGCGCTGCAACCGTTTCGGCGCCATGGCAGGCATGGTTTCCGGCGGACTGATGGTATTCATCTGGAAATACGGCGTGCGTCCCATGGGCGGTGTCTGGGATCTGTACGAGCTGGCACCGGCATTTTTGGTAGCGATCATCTTTATCGTGGTCGTATCCCTTTTGACACCGGCTCCCTCTGAGGAGATCACGAAAGAGTTCGACGAAGTGGCAGCAAAATAAGAGCGATATCCACTATATATAGTAGAAGGAACGCTTTTTCTGCAGATTGTCTTATAAAAAAAACAAAAAATGCGCAAAAAAGGGAGATTCAGGCAAAAAAAGTGCTTGCATTTCCCTTTTTCGCGGTGTACAATGGTCAATGCTGTGACATGATAGCTATGAAGCGTGAGGTTGCTGCCTATGCGAAAGCGTATGCAGGTTTTCCGTGGAGCGAATGTCAACGAATCTGACGACAAGTCACTGTACAGTAAGCGAAAGCAAACAGTCTGCCTCAGGCAGAAACGACGTGCTGCGAATGAGGATTTCATTCAGGGTCCGGATCAAGACGGATAAAAAATGAGATTTTTCAGGACACACACGGGAGAGTGTACAGTCACCACTTGTCGTACTTGCAACAAAAAAGTGCGAAAAGGAGGCGGCTATTTTTATGGCAAATCAAGTAATGAGAATCACGTTGAAAGCGTATGACCATCAGCTCATCGACTCTTCCTGCAAGAAGATCATCGAGACGGTCAAGAAGAATGGTTCACAGGTATCCGGTCCTGTGCCTCTTCCCACCAAGAAGGAAGTTGTTACCATTCTGAGGGCAGTTCATAAGTATAAGGACTCCCGTGAGCAGTTTGAGCAGAGAACGCATAAGAGACTGATCGACGTGATCGCGCCCACCCAGAAAACGGTGGATGCTCTTCAGAGAATGGAAATGCCTGCTGGAGTATACTTCAGCATTAAAATGAAGAGCAACGAAAAGTAAGAGCAAGTAGTTTAAATTTATGTAAGAGCGCGTGAGCGTTCCGATGCATGAAGGAGGTTTAAAATGAAGAAAGCGATACTGGCAACAAAGGTCGGCATGACCCAGATCTTCCAGGAAGACGGCTCTCTGATCCCCGTAACGGTCCTGACAGCAGGTCCCTGCGTGGTAACTCAGATCAAGACGGAAGAGAACGACGGCTACAATGCTGTTCAGGTGGGTTTTGAAGACAAGAAGGAAAAGATCATCACCAAGGATAAGGGCGGCAAGAAAGAGATCGCTCACAGACATGGTGTGAACAAGGCAGTGAAAGGTCATCTTGACAAAGCCGGCGTTTCCGCAAAGAGATATCTTCGCGAGTTCCGTTTTGAGAACGCAGGCGAGTATGAGCTTGCACAGGAGATCAAAGCAGACATCTTCGCAGTCGGCGATCATGTAGATGCAACCGCGATCTCCAAAGGTAAAGGATATCAGGGCGCGATCAAGAGACTTGGCCAGCACCGCGGTCCCATGAAACACGGTTCCAAATTCCACCGTCATCAGGGTTCCAATGGTGCATGTTCCTCACCTTCCCGCGTATTCAAGGGAAAAGGAATGCCCGGTCATATGGGTCATGTGAAAGTAACCGTTCAAAACCTTGAAGTAGTCAGAGTGGATGCAGACAAGAATCTTCTGCTGGTAAAGGGATCCGTTCCCGGACCGAAGAAATCCATGGTGACTATCAAAGAGACCACGAGAGTGGATGTATAATCGGTGAAAGGAGGTAAAGAGGATCATGGCAAACGTATCCGTATACAATATGGAAGGCAATGAGGTTGGCTCCATCGATCTGAGCGACGCAGTATTCGGCGTTGAAGTAAATGAGCACCTTGTGCATATGGCAGTTGTTCAGCATTTAGCGAACAGACGTCAGGGTACCCAGAAAGCAAAAACCCGTTCCGAGGTTTCCGGCGGCGGAAGAAAGCCCTGGAGACAGAAGGGAACAGGACATGCACGTCAGGGTTCCAACAGATCCCCGCAGTGGAAGGGTGGCGGAATCGTATTCGCCCCGGTACCGAGGGATTACTCATTCAAGATGAACAAGAAGGAAAAGAGGGCAGCGCTCAGGAGCGCCCTGACATCCAGACTGCAGGAGAACAAACTGATCGTTGTTGACGAGCTGAAGTTTGACGAGATCAAGACCAAGAACTTCGCAGGCGTTATGAACAACCTGAAAGTTGAGAAGGGTCTTGTGATCCTGGCAGAGAACGACCAGAACACCGTGCTTTCCGCAAGGAACATGGACAAAGTCAATACGACTCTGGTATCTGAGATGAACGTATTCGATATCATGAACGGCGGAACCATCGTACTGACGAAAGACTCCGCAGCAAAGATCGAGGAGGTGTACGCATAATGGCAGCATTACAGTATTATGATGTGATCTTAAAGCCTGTTGTGACCGAGAAGAGCATGGACGGCATGGGAGATAAGAAGTACACATTCTTCGTTCATCCCGAAGCTAATAAATCGCAGATCAAAGAAGCGGTTGAGAAAATGTTTGACGGCGTAAAAGTGGCTAAGGTGAACACACTGAACCAGGACGGCAAGACAAAACGCCGCGGCATGACATACGGTAAGACAGCAAAGACCAAGAAAGCAATGGTATGGCTGACCGAGGACAGCAAGGAGATCGAGATCTTTGCAGGCCTGTAAGAAGTAAAGACAGGCAGCTATGTGCAGTAAAGCACGAGATTAAATCATTCGAAAGGAGATACAAAAATGGGAATCAAGAGTTATAACCCATATACCCCCTCCAGAAGAAACATGACAGGCTCCGATTTTTCAGAGATCACAAAGTTTGAGCCGGAAAAATCTCTGGTAGTGGCAATGCCCAAGCATTCCGGAAGGAACAATCAGGGCAAGATCACCGTTCGTCATCATGGCGGCGGCGCAAAGAAGAAATACAGAATGGTGGACTTCCGCAGAAATACAAAAGACGGAATCCCCGCAAAAGTGATCGGTATCGAATACGATCCCAACAGAACAGCTAACATCGCCCTGATCTGCTACGCAGACGGTGAGAAGAGCTACATCTTAGCACCGGAAGGACTGACAGACGGCATGACCGTTATGAGCGGAGCTTCTGCCGAAGTAAGAGTAGGCAACTGCCTTCCTCTTTCCGAGATTCCTGTCGGTACTCTGGTACACAACATTGAACTTCAGCCCGGCAAAGGCGGCCAGATGGTCCGCAGCGCAGGAAACAGCGCACAGCTGATGGCGAAGGAAGGTAAATACGCAACACTTCGTCTTCCCTCCGGAGAAATGAGAATGGTTCCCCTCGGATGCCGCGCATCCATCGGCGTAGTCGGCAACGGTGACCATAACCTCGTAAAGATCGGTAAAGCAGGAAGAAAACGTCACATGGGTATCCGCCCGACAGTCAGAGGTTCGGTTATGAACCCGAACGACCATCCGCACGGCGGTGGTGAGGGACGCGCACCTATCGGTCGTCCCGGTCCTTCTACCCCTTGGGGTAAGCCGGCACTTGGTCTGAAGACAAGGAAGAAGAAAAAAGCTTCCAACAAGCTGATCGTAAGACGTCGTGATGGCAGGGCCATCAAATAAGTAAGGAGGAAAGAGTAATGGCAAGATCATTAAAGAAAGGACCTTTTGCAGATGCAAGTCTTCTGAAGAAGGTTGACGCAATGAATACTTCCGGACAAAAGGCAGTGATCAAGACCTGGTCCCGCCGGTCCACGATCTTTCCGTCCTTTGTCGGACATACGATCGCGGTTCATGACGGACGCAAGCATGTGCCTGTATATGTAACGGAGGATATGGTAGGACATAAGCTCGGCGAGTTTGTTGCCACCAGAACTTACCGCGGACACGGTAAGGATGAAAAGAAAGGTAAAGTAAGATAATAGGAAAGGAGGGCGATCCCCATGGCTAAGGGACACAGATCAAAGATCAAACGTGAAAGAAATGAACAGACCAATAGCGAAAAGCGCCCGAGCGCAAAGCTCTCATATGCGCGCATTCCTGTTCAGAAAGCTTGCTTTGTTTTAGATGCGATCCGCGGCAAGGATGTTGAGACTGCGCTTGCAGTACTTGAGTACAATCCGCGTTATGCATCCGGCGTGATCAAGAAACTTTTAGAGTCAGCTATCGCCAATGCAGAGAACAATAACAGCATGAAGAGAGAGAACCTGTACGTTGCCGAGTGCTACGCAAACGAAGGACCGACCATGAAGAGAATCAGGGCCAGGGCACAGGGCAGGGCATACCGGATTCTGAAGAGAATGAGCCACATCACGGTGGTTCTGGATGAAAGATAAGAGGAGGAAATGAAATGGGACAGAAAGTTAATCCTCACGGTCTTCGCGTAGGCATCATCAAGGATTGGGATTCCCGCTGGTATGCAGAGAGCGAATTCGCGGATTATCTGGAAGAGGATCACAAGATCCGTACTTATGTAAAAAAGAAACTGGGAAGCGCAGGCATTTCCAAGGTTGAGATCGAGCGTGGCGGAGCTGACCGTGTCAAGGTTATCATCTACACCGCTAAGCCCGGTGTTGTGATCGGCAAGGGCGGCGCAGAGATCGAAAAGACCAAGAGTGAGATCGAAAAGCTGACAGGCAGAAAAGCATCTGTAGACATTAAAGAGATCAAGCGTCCGGACAGAGATGCACAGCTGGTAGCAGAGAATATCGCACAGCAGCTTGAAAACCGTGTATCCTTCCGTCGTGCAATGAAGAGCTGCATGGGACGTGCCATGAAAGCCAGCGCGCTTGGTATCAAGACTGCAGTTTCCGGTCGTCTCGGCGGCGCGGATATGGCAAGGTCAGAGTTTTACAGTGAAGGTACGATTCCCCTTCAGACACTCAGAGCAGATATTGACTATGGATTCGCTGAGGCAGACACCACCTACGG
>JAEEKC010000056.1 GCA_016282215.1 Lachnospiraceae bacterium | reverse complement strand
GGATAATATAGTAATCGCCCACCTCTGTAATGGTGTTGGTGTTGGGATTTACCAGGTAATCCTTATCTGCGACCAGTGCCACATTACTTGCCCTGGGATGTTCCGGTGTGGCATAGGATCCGTCTTCAGCCTTGCTGATCTTCACATCAGTGCCTTCCAGAAAACCCTCCTGACGCCAGATCACGGAATCGGTATTCAGTTCCACAAGTACGCTCGAATTGGTCAGGGATCTCGGACCGATCTTCTGTCCGTTTTCTTTCGGGATCAGAACCTGACTCTTACCGCTGTTTGCAGAGGGCTCGAGCACGGCATAGTTCGGATCGCTCAGCGTAAGGCCTGTCGGAACTGACTCAATGTCTCCATTGGTTCCTTTTTCGATCAAAACATCCTTGGCGATGACATTGTCATTTACACTGTTTCCTGTTTCGGTTCCGTCATAGGACACATCTTTGCTCTTTTTAAATTTTCTATTGTTCTCGAGTGTATAATCCGCACTTCCGGAAGTAACCTCATTTACAAAATATGCCTTTGCATAAGGAATGATCTCCGGAATTCTGCCGTCTTTCGCCAGAAGTTTATCCTGATCGGAAGTTACGATACCCTGCGTTTCTTCGTTCACCTCGCCGGTATTGTTGACGCAGGTGAGCGTCATATCACTGTAATCGATCTGCGCATCCTCCCAGCCGTCAAACACCTTGTCTTTGGCCTTCAGTCCTGCAACCCGGATCTGTCTTTGCTTGATCTCAAATGTCGTAACCGGTTTGCCGTCATAGGTAATACGATAAACAGCCGCTTCTTTCGGGCTGCCTGTGGCCGTGGTAAACGGTTCATAATGGGTTGTCGTTTTGACAACCTTCTTATCCCTGTAATCACCGGCTGTCTCTTTCAGATATTCACTGTGCTCGGATTCATAATAATCAAAGTTCTCGGGAGTAATGTCGATCGCTTTGATTCCGAGATCTGACGACGAAAGCAGAGAAGTATTATGATTGAAAAGAACCGGGTGTTCTATACCGTCATAGGTAATGGAATAGTTGCCGCTATTATCAGGCACCACTTCGGTATTATCCTGCTGAATCACTTTTCCTGACAGGAGAGAAATCTTTTTGATGGAACCCGTAAGATCTTTGATCTGTTCCCTGGTCAAAAAAACAGGGTTTTTGGAATCCTCCAGACAAAGAAGCCTGTCCGTATTTTTCAGTTGGAATCCGGCTGCCACCTTTGTGCCATGGATCAGCTGGACCACGCTCTCATTTGCGATATTCAGCACTGCTTTCGTGCCGGAGGTCCCGTCTGTTGTATTCAAAGAATCCGAACACCACAGACAGCCATCACTGCCGGTGCCGTTAATCTGCACAATCGCATGATCCGTCACATTCAGGGCTCTGTTTTTTGTTCCGTCCGTATTCGTGGTTCCTTCGGGATTTTTGATCTCGATGCCGTAAAACTTACCGGTGGTACTCGTTCCCGCCTGGCTTGTTGTGATCTTCAAATAGCCGTTTTTCCCTTCGGCTGACCGGATGGTCAGATCACCGAGTACTTCTATCGCCTTTTGGTTGCTCGCGGTAATGGAAGCCTTTCCTTCCAGGACAATGATGGCATTTGCGCCCAGTTTTAAGGCGGGGCCTTCATCCCCGGAATAATTGAGCTCAAATCCGTCCTTCAGGGTCAGCGTTTTGGTTTCGTCCTGTTCATTCCAGGACCAGGACCAGTGATCCCCATGATCCGTCGCAATCTGGCCTTCCGTTCCCACAAGGTCGATCCTGTCGGTAATAACCGCTGCCTGTACGCCGCTTGTAAAAAGCAGCATAAAGACAACTGCCATACATGCCGCAAGGATCAGTCTCACCGCTTCCCTGCTTTGTTCTTTCCGTTTTGCAGATAACATCATAATCCTACCCGTCCTTTCCAATTGATCAGTAGCTACACTACCTCCTGATTCTCTGTCAGAGATGGTCTGTTTTGATTTTTGGGGTTCCCAAAAAAGAGCATAGAATGCCCACTTTGCATTTCAGTATATCAGAAAGGTGTCACAAATCCGCCACACCGCAAACGATTTCGCCGTATTCAGCATAAAAAAAAGACCTTCGAAAAGATCTTTTTGGGATATTCGAAAGTCTTATTCTACGGAATCGGGCCGTATCCCCCAGGAAAACTGCTCCATATACCGGCTTAAATTCACTTTGTCAGGAGATAGTTTACCGTCCAGGTAATCATAGAAATCGCAGCTGATCTGATCCGTTCTGACTGCATAGCCGGATTTGTTATTATTGATAATGACATCTTCCATATCACAGGCCTTCAGCCCGGCGCGAAGATCACTGATGATATTCCTGACATATCGTTTTTTCTTATCGGTGTCTTCTTCTTCCGACCAGAGCAGATACCGGATCTCGTCCTCGGAGACAAAAGCACCCCGTTTATCGATAAGATATGCAAATACCTCCTTACACATGGATCTTTTAAAATCCACCGGCTTTCCGTCATACAGAACCTCAAAATGTCCGAAACACTTTACCATCAGTTTCGGTATCGGATACCGGAGGTTTTCCACGGCCTTTCGCATGGCGGCTTCACTCACAGGCTTCATCAGAAAACCGCTGACATACATCGAGAGCGCATCGAGCGCATACTGCTCATGTCCGGTGACAAATATAATGTTCGTCCGCGGCTTTAGTTTTTGCAGCCTTGCAGCAATCTCCAACCCGCTGATAAAGGGGATTTCAATATCCAGAAACACAATGGGGATATCATACTTTTGTATGAGACTGAAAACTTCATCGGAATTGCAGGCCTCGAAAAACTCCGTATTTTCTCCGAGAACCTTTGCGGCAGTCCTTTTGATATCCCTCAGGATCAGTTGTTCATCATCCGCGATCAGACATTTCATTTTATTATTCCTTAATTTATTAGTTAATTTATTAGTAGTTTATTGGGTATATGGAAGGTAACCACAGTTCCTTCTCCCACTTTGCTCTCCACATCCACGCGTCCGCCAAGAAGCCTGAAAATCCTGTCCTTTACATTCCGTATCCCCACATGCTGCGACCCGTCAAACTCTACGGCGGCAGGGTCAAAACCGCATCCGTCGTCCCTCACAGACAGCAGTATTTCATCGTTTTCCTTTTTTGTAATGATCCGTATCGTGCCCTTTCGTCCGGTCATACTGATACCGTGGCGGACGGCATTTTCCACAATGGTCTGAACCGACAGGGGCGGTATTTCAAAATCTGTGACCGAAAGATCCGTTTCTACGGCAATCCGGTCCCCAAACCGTTGTTTTTCCAGAAACAGATAGTTATCCACGGACTCCATCTCAGATGTAAACGGGATCAGACGGGAATCATCGATCTGCCTGATGTTCTCCCGAAGATATGTGGAAAAATGATCGATCATCTCCACCGCTTTTTCCGTATCCTCATAACAAAGGCTCCGAATGACAGCCAGATTGCTGTTGACAAAGTGAGGCCGGATCTGCGCCATTAACAGATTACTTTTATTCCTCTCCAACAGTATCTCACTGCGGCTTAGTTCTTCTCTCAGTTCTGTATACTGAATTGCCGATAGATAGAAGAAATATGTCAGGATCTCCAATGACGCAACCGCAGGCATATAGCTGTTAGACATGCCCATAGCACCCAGGATCTGGGACACGAAAACGGAACCGGCCATAAACATGACGATGATTCCCTTGGACTGATTCTTTTTTTTCAGATACCGGAGGGAGTAAATGACAAGTATGACTACATAGAAAAGTTCCACGGCCATAGGTAACAGGGTAAGCGGTCCGCCATGGTAATTGTGCTCCGTATCATAAGCATAGACAATTCCCGTGCCCGTCAGGTCAACCGCCGTGAGCACCATATCCACAATCAAAGGAGATGTGATCAGCCATCTGTGCCTGACATTCTCTGTGAGAAACAGAAACTGTAGCGCAAGAAAGGGATACAGCCAGTAAACTATCATTGCCTTAAAAAAAAGGATCCGATAGGATTTTTGATACAGATCCACCCAGATTTCCAGATACTCCGCCACAGATATCAGCAATACTGTCACGATCATCAGACTGATCTTCCCTGTTCCCCGGATATGGCTTTTCCGGTTTGTGAACATCATCACGACAACAGTGGCCAGAGTCAGAAGGGTTAAATAGTTTGTATTGATATATCCCAGCAATATCGACATAAAAGCCCTTCTCCGATCACCTTATATCACATAAAACCAAGTGTCCTCATCATCCAGCTGCCGGGTCTCAAACTGCACCGGCAGATCCCTGGCGCCTTCATTTTTACCGGTGGAGAAGTTCACGGCCAGTTCCTGATTCTTTACGCTCACCTTTGCTCCTGCGGGAATGGAACTGGTGATAAAGGTATTGCCGCCAATGACGGCTCCTTCCCCGATCACCGTCTCTCCGCCGAGGATGGATGCACCAGAATAAATTGTCACATTATCTTCAATGGTCGGATGCCTTCTCTTTCCCCGCAGATTCTGTCCGCCCCTTGTGGAAAGCGCACCCAGCGTTACGCCCTGGTATACCTTGACATGGTCGCCAATCCGTGTGGTCTCGCCCACAACGATGCCGGTGCCGTGATCAATGAAAAAATACTTGCCGATGGTAGCGCCGGGATGGATATCGATCCCCGTCAGGGAATGGGCATGTTCTGTCATGATCCTTGGGATCATCCGCACCCCCAGAAGGTGCAGCTCATGCGCAAAGCGGTAGGTCAGAATGGCATTGAGTCCCGGATAGCAGTAGATGATCTCATCTTTATTAAAAGCCGCGGGATCTCCTTCATAAAAAGCCTCCACATCCGTTTCCAGATATTCACGGATCTTGGGAAGCTTTTCCAAAAACGCCATGGTAATGGAAAGGGCTTTTTCGGAAAGCGCCTTATCTGTCGAACCCTGACCGGAGGTCTCACCGCAGCCGCAGTCTTCATTGTATTTGCAAACAATGCTGATCTGTCTTGTCAGGTTGTAGATCACGTCCTCCATCAAAATGGAAATGGGACTTTTCATGGTCAGCACTTTATAACTTTTGTTGTTATAGAATCCTTGCAAAACCAGGCGTTTGAGGCTGTCGATCAAATGGATGATAACCTCCTCGTCCGGATACTCGAAGGTGCTGACTTTGTCGATATACTTATCCCCTTCGTAGCTTTCCAAAAGGCTGTCTACCAGCGCTGTGATACTTGACTCTAAATCCTGAGACATTCCGTCCTCCCTGCGAATATCCTTTTCGGGATATCCGCTTTTTCTATCTGTTATTGCTGTGTTGTTCCTTCATCTTCCCCCGGCTCTTCGATGGGCATGCCGAGAATCTTTTTGATCGTGACGATCAGGTTTTCCTTTACGGGCGGTTTTAATAAATAACCCGCAGGCTTTAATCCCAGGACGGCATTGATGTGTTTTCTGTCGCTGTGAGCCGTCAGGAATACCACAGGAATGTCGCTGATGCCTTCCTCTGACCGGATCATCTCCAGTGTCTGCCTGCCGTCGCAGACCGGCATCTCATAATCAAGTAAAATAAGGTCCGGCCTCTGTTTCCCGATCTTGGTGATGGCCTGGGTTCCGGAATTGGCCGCCGTTACTTCGAATTCATCTCCTAACATGGCTTTGACCGCACGCAGTACGATCGCCGAATCATCCACAACCATGATATTCTTTTTTATCTTCATATCTGTTACCCCATGTTCCGGGGAATAGGAAAGGCCAAGCCTTGCGCATACCGCCTCGAGAATGATCTCATTTTTGACCGGACGAACAAGGTTTTCAAACTGGCCGTCCGAATAGAACTTCAAAAATCCCTGCATTTCTTTTTCTGTTCCGATGGTGATCACGGGAGTATTGCGGTAATGATCCTCGATATGCATAAAGATCTCAACATCATATTCCTGCGCGCCTACTAAAGAGATGATGACAATATCCGGTTCTACCACCTTCATCATCCCCTCGATGATATCCGTCCGCAGGTCACAGACCTGTACAAAAAAGTGATTTAAAAGTGCCTGATTGACATCTCTTAAAACTTCATTCAGTTTTCCCACAAGAATTACTTTTTTCACAGGCATCCCTCCTAATTTATATCATTTTTTCCAGTATCTCTGCCACCATCTCTGCGTCCAGCTGCGCGACCGCGGATTTCAGCAGTGAAAACTCTGCCTGCGCCTTTTCCGGCAGTTTGTAAGCTGACAATTTTTTGATCGCTTCATCCGCTGCATCGATATCCAGATCATCCATGGCAGCCGTCAGCATGTCATATAGAGCCCTTAGTGCCTCGGGGCCGATCTCTTCTTTCTCCTCAGCGGTCTTTTCCTCTGCCCCCGTCACTTCGGAAAGCCTGTTTTTATAATCTCTCCACTCACTTAAAAATATATCATGCAAACCGTCTATCTCGTCAAGGTTTTTCTCACTTGCCGCATGTTCGAGCACCGCTGCCATGCCGGACAAAGTAAAGATCCCTGCCGTAGCGGAAGCACTCTTCATGCCATGCACAAATATCCTGTAATCTTCGCATGTATCCGGCAGGCCGTCTTTGAGCTGCTGCAGCTTATCCGCCTGGATATCGATGGTATCGGCAAATTCCCCGACAACTGTCATCAGAATATCCTGATCCTTCAGCCGCATCAGCGCCATCTGCCAGTCAACGCCAAAGACGGGTGGAAGTTCTTTCTTCTCTGTTTTTTCTTCCTCTTTCGGAAGCTGCGATCCTTCATCAGCAGGTTCTCTGCGGATGATGGTTTTCTCCGGTGGCAGATACTTTCGTATCATACTCTCGAGTTCAGCGGAAATGATGGGCTTCGAAATAAAATTATCAAAACCTTCGAGCAGATACATCTCTCTCGAGCCCACAACCGCATTGGCCGTCAGCACCAGGATCGGCGTATCCTGATTGGGACCGTCCTTGATTTTCCGGATCTCTTTCATG
>JAEEKC010000055.1 GCA_016282215.1 Lachnospiraceae bacterium | reverse complement strand
TATACCGCAAAGCTGACCATGAAGGCTACCGGAGAAGAAGGAAAGTATACGGTAGAGCTGGATGACCTTCTCGATTCGGCAGGAAACTCGGTCAAGACCGACGATACCAGGCTCGGCAGCGTGCAGAGTCTGGCAGAGCCGAAGACACTGTCACTTGCCAATGGTTATCGTATTGAAGGGACAAGCCTGATTTACAAGGATGATGACGGCGTTGAGCAGTCCATTAACTTAAACGACCCGAACATCTCCGCTTCCGATAAGGCGAAGATCGCGAATGCATATGGATACAGCACTTTTGATGAGTTTGCGAAAAACTATCAGCTCAGCGGTACGACGGAGACGACGCTGAAGACCATGTTCAATAATGGTCAGCTGGCAAATGCACTGAACGCGGACGGCTCCATTTCGTCAGACGGTAAGCAGATCGTCGGCGGTATCATCCAGTACAGCCCGGCAACCGGTGTGATCCAGAGTGTTAACGGACTGAGCACGAATCTGAAACTGAACCTGACTTTCGGAGATGATCCGAACAGTGCATTTGAAGATATTGAGATCAATTTTGAGCCTTCATCCAACTTCAATAACAACAAGGTCAGCACCATCGCAGCAGTCAGCGGCGATACCGAAGGACAGGGAACCGGCCGTAAGCTCGGTGAGATGAGCGGTATTTCCGTTCAGAACGATGGTATGATCTATGCGGCATATGATAACGGCCAGACCAAGCTGCTCGGCCAGATCGCAGTAGCGAAGTTCTCCAATGCCTCCGGTCTTCAGAAAGAGGGCGATAACCTTTATGTATCAACCTTAAACTCCGGCGACTTCGACGGCATCGGTGTTGACATTTCCTCAGACGGCGGTTACATGACGACAGGTGTTCTGGAAATGAGTAACGTGGATTTGTCCAGTGAGTTTACCGAGATGATCACCACCCAGCGTGGTTTCCAGGCAAACTCCCGTATCATCACAGTATCCGATACATTACTGGAAGAATTAGTGAACTTAAAGAGATAATAATTAGATAGAAGAACGGGCAGGCAGGTGTACCTGCCTGCCCGTTCTTTTTTTGTTTACATAATTACAGTAAATATGATTTTATTATAGACAAATCCCTTTTTTTTTAGTAGAATTATGAAGTAATAGTGCGTTTATGAACACGATATTTAGTAGTTATTCATAAACAGAGCACAATTTACCCGTTGTTTCATCCGGTTTCGGATAGGAAACCTATCCGCTGTCCGTGATGGTTTTGTTTAAAGCAGGTGAACTGGTTTGGATTTAGCGTCAATTATCGGTCTGGTCGTCGCTCTTGTGCTCGTCATCTTCGGTATCGTATCCGGTGATGCGGGATTTGCGGCAATGAAAAACTTTATGGATGCTCCGTCTGCGCTCATCACATTCGGTGGAGCGTTCATGTGTCAGCTGGCGGCGAATACCATGGCTGACTTCTTCGGCGGATTGAAATCCATGGCATTGATCTTTAAATCCCCTGCCATTGATACGATCCAGATCATTCAGAAGATCATAGATCTTTCCAATACGGCCAGAAAAGAAGGTCTGTTGTCACTTGAAGAAGCGGCAGCGGATCTGGATGATGCATTTTTGAAAAAAGGCATTATGCTTGTGGTTGACGGTACCGACCCTGAGCTTGTGCGCGGCATTCTGGAGACAGAGCTTTACTCCATGGAGGACAGGCACAAGAAGAGGATCGGCTTTTGGTCTGATCTGGGCGCCGGCGGACCGGCTTTCGGTATGATCGGTACGCTGATCGGTCTTGTAAACATGCTTCAGAACCTTTCTGATGCAGCGGCTATCGGACCGGCTATGGCGGTCGCACTTTTGACAACGCTGTATGGTTCCCTTCTGGCAAACTGGATCTGCACGCCTGTGGCAGCCAAGCTGAAGGTGGACAATGATATAGAGGTACAGGTGAAGACCATTATGATCGAAGGTCTTTTGAGTATACAGGCGGGCGAGAACCCCCGTGTCATCGAGGAGAAACTGAAATCCTTCCTGGCACCGAAGGATCGTCCGACCAGTGAAGGTGGTGAGTAAAGGTGGCAAAAAGAAAAGAAGATCCACCGCCAGCCGGTTCGCCGGCGTGGATGGCCACATTCTCCGACTTGATGAACCTGCTGCTTTGCTTCTTCGTGTTGCTCTTCTCAATGTCAACAGTCGATGCAAAGAAGTTCGAAGCAGTGGCAGCGTCTTTTTCCCAGACGTTTTCCATTTTTGACGGAGGTGCGACAGCGATCGGCGACGGCATCCTGATCTCCAACGGGGTCAGTCAGCTGAATGAATTGGATCAGTATATCAACTCCACAGGTAAGAGCGCAGATACGGAAACGCAGCATGACCTGCTGGAGGAGTTTAAGGAAGCATCCGCCAAAGAGGCGGAGGCCATGGTGGAGAAAATTGAAGAGGCACTCAAGGAAGATGTCAATGAGCAGGAATACGAGCAGGCCATTGATATCGACTTCACATCCCAGTATGTGTCACTGACGCTGAACGGTGCATTTTTGTTTGATTCCGGTTCTGCGGATCTGAAGGAGGAAGCATACCCCGTACTCGACAAGGTGGGGCAGCTCCTGACCAGATATGCCACCAGCACGGTGGAGATTGACGGCCATACGGATAATGTGCCGATCCACAATTCGAAGTTTGAAAGTAATGACGCGCTGTCGAGTTTCAGGGCGTTGTCGGTATTTAAGTATTTCATGCAGACAACACCGCTCGATCCGGCAAATGTGCGGCATGCGGGCTGCGGTGAGTATCAGCCCATTGCGGATAATTCCACGCCGGAGGGCAGGGCGAAAAACCGCCGCGTGGAGATCAGGATCTTTACAGAACTGGCAAACTTCGGACAGTAGATTTTAAAAAATTAAGGAGAACCCCAAGATGAAACGAAACCTTTTATCCGTTCTGATCCTTGCGTTGTTGATCGTGAACGTGGCATTGACGGCCGTGATGATGATCTCTGTGACGCAGACGAATAAGAAGACGGCAGCACTTATTGATTCCATTTCCATGG
>JAEEKC010000054.1 GCA_016282215.1 Lachnospiraceae bacterium | reverse complement strand
GCGCACGGATTCTTTTATATTAGAAAGAAGGGTCTGTGTGTGGTCACCGGTCAGTCCGGCAACTTTCGCATAATCCGATAGACCTGACTTGATATCCATGGCCACATAATCAACAAGACCTTCTTTATATAACGATTTCATCATCACCGGGTTGGTCCCGTTAGTATCCAGTTTTACCGCATAACCGAGATTCTTGCATCTTGCCAGAAAGTCCGGCAGGTCCTTTTGCATGGTGGGCTCTCCGCCGGTAATGCAGACGCCCTGCAGGATGCCCGCTCTTTTTTTCAGATGCGCAAACACATCTTCATCCGTGTAAGATGCATACTCAGTCGGGTGCAGGATCAGATCCTTATTATGGCAAAAAGGACAACGGAAATTACAGCCTCCGGTGAAAACAGTAGAGGCTACTTTTCCGGGATAATCCAGTAACGTTGTTTTATTCAGACCGCAGATCAGCATAGCGACTCCTTTATTGCTTTGGGGAGCATGTATGATTGGCTCCGAAAACAGATTTCGTTCCGATTCATCTTACTACAGTAAGGTAGGGATGACAAGTGACGATCCTTTCTTTTCCTATTCTTCGTATTTTCAATAGCACGCTAATATGATACAGTATAAATACGTGTATTGAAACGGATATGCGGAGCATACCGGTATGATTTCGGTAATGGATCTGAATGGATCAAGGATCTGATATGATAAACGTCGAACGAAAGCAGACTTGCGATGAACGAAATGACAGAAAAACGCCTTGAAAAGATCCGCCAGCGCAGGCAGGCAAAAGAGGAAAAGCAGGCACAGGCAGATCTGGAAAAAAAGAAGGCCGAGGAACAACAGAAAAAAGAAGATATCCGCTATATGCGGCAGGCCTTAACCCAGGCGAAGAAAGCCATGGCGTTAGGGGAGACGCCCATCGGCTGTGTGATCGTCTATGAGGGAAAAGTCATCGGACGGGGATATAACCGGAGAAATACCGATAAAAGCACCCTGTCCCATGCGGAGATCACGGCGATCCGCAAAGCCTCGAAGGTGCTGGGAGACTGGCGGCTGGAAGGGTGCCGGCTCTATGTGACCTTGGAGCCCTGCCAGATGTGTGCCGGTGCCATCGTGCAGGCGCGGATTCCCCAGGTAGTGATCGGTGCCATGAATCCCAAGGCGGGCTGTGCAGGATCTGTGCTGAACCTGTTTCAAATAGAGCAGTTCAATCATCAGGTGGAAGTGACCTATGATGTTTGTAAGGATGAGTGCAGCAAAATGTTGAAGGACTTTTTTCAGGGGCTTCGCAGGCGGCTGAAAACGGAAAAGGAGTAGTTTTTTAGATGGATATATTGAAAAAAGCCAGAAATTATTTCTGCTATTGCGGGATCGAAAAAGAAGAATATGACCAGGTCAAAGAAGATGCTTATGTTTCTAACTTTAAAGTATGGCGAATCCTTCATATCCTGATGACAGCGATTTTCGCTGTACTGTTTGTCAGCTCGCTGATGAGCCAGCTGATGTCGGTGAACCGTGTGATCTATCTGCTTCTCCTGATCTACTGCGGTGCAGCAACCATTCTCTTTTTCACCTTAGAAGAGGATTCATTGGTGGCACAGCTTTTGATCTATTTATCGATCTCTGTGCTGTTTGTATTCGGCTGCTTGATCACCCAAAACAAGCCGGACCGGAATGCCACGACTTTCATCGTATTTTTGCTGATCACGCCCATGTTTATGATCGACAGACCTTATTTCATGGCGATTGAGCTTTGCGCGGCCTCCGTCGTTTTTGCCATTTGGATGTACGGGATCAAGCCCAGGGAGGTATGGGTATTTGACCTGACCAATGTCATCATATTTACGATCGTCGGCATCCTTTTGCATATCGTTGCCAATTCCATCCGGATCAAGGAATTTGTCCTGACGCGAAAGATCCATATACAGAGGGATACGGATGAGCTGACCGGGCTGAAAAATAAGTTTTCACTGACAAGGGAGATCAATGCGCATTTGCAGAATGGATCTTCGGGAAAAGGGATCATGTTCCTAATGGATGTGGACCGCTTCAAATCCGTAAACGATACTTATGGCCATGATGTGGGAGATCGGGTGATCCATGAGATGGGCACATTTTTAGGTGGCATGTTCCAAAACGGTGAGATCGCAGGACGGTTTGGCGGAGATGAATTCATCGTGTTCATCAAAGATACGGATGATGCGGATACGGCCCGCCGGGTGGCGGAAGAAATGGTAAAGGGCGCTTCCGATGCCATATCCTTGCCGGATAGGGATCAGAAGGTCAGCATCAGTATCGGGATTGCTTTTTATCATGGCAGTGAAAAGAACTATTCCGAGATTTTCAAAAAAGCGGATACTGCATTATACAAAGCAAAGGAAGATCCTGTTGTCAGATACAGTTTTTATGAATGAATATATTGTGGTCAGACAGCATTTGAAACATAGATAAAGTATGCCGCCGGAGCATTGTAAATACGGGCATTTGCCCATTTGCAAAGTGAAATGTTTTATGATAAGATAAAAGTTGCGTTTTTATGCGGAAAAGAAAAGAGGTGTCCATAAAAGATGTTTATTTCTGAAGATATCAAATATATCGGCGTGGATGATACGGATCTGGATCTGTTCGAGAGCCAGTATGTGGTTCCGGAAGGAGTGTCTTATAACTCCTATCTGATCCTGGATGAAAAGATCGCTGTCATGGATACGGCTGACCAGCGTAAGACAGCTGAGTGGCTGGAGAATCTGGAAAAAGAGCTCTCCGGAAAAACGCCGGATTATCTGGTGATCTCACACCTTGAGCCGGATCATTCCGGAAGCCTTGGCGTTTTTTTGGAAAAGTATCCGAATGTAACGATTGTGGCAAGTGCGAAAGCAGTATCCATGCTGCCGCAGTTTGTGACATTGTCGGAAACCGTAAAGACTGAGCCGAAGAAGGAAGGGGAGACCCTTACTTTGGGTAAACATACGCTAACTTTTATGCTGGCACCCATGGTACACTGGCCGGAAGTTATGTGCAGTTACGACAGTGCGGATAAGGTGCTGTTTTCTGCTGACGGCTTCGGCAAATTTGGTGCGTTGTCAGAAACGCCGGCGATCACACAGGCTGAAAATCCCCAGCTGGATCTTTTGGAGGATTGGGCCTGCGAAGCAAGGCGTTATTACTTTAATATTTGCGGAAAATATGGAGGGCCCGTGCAGGCGTTACTGAAAAAAGCGTCTGCACTTGAGATTCAGACCATCTGTCCGTTGCACGGACCTGTCATAACCGAGAATCTGGGATTTTTCACAGGACTCTATGATACCTGGTCATCCTACAAGCCGGAGACCGAGGGCGTGTTCATCGCCTATGCTTCCATCCATGGAAACACGGCAGGAGCAGCAAAGGAACTGGCAGAAATGCTGGAAGAAAAAGGCGTCAGAGTTGCAATATCCGATCTTTCGAGAGACGATATGGCAGAGGCTGTTGAGGATGCATTCCGGCATGACCGGATGGTGCTTGCTGCATCGAGTTATGATGCGGGCGTTTTTTCACCCATGCAGGACTTTCTGTATAGGCTGGGACATAAAGCATATCAAAACCGCAAGGTGGCGCTGGTGGAGAACGGTTCCTGGGCGCCGTCTGCAGCACGGACCATGAAAGCCGCGCTGGAAGGGATGAAGGATATCGAGATCCTTGAAAAGGTTGTGACCATCAAAACGAGTGTGACGGACGAGACGAGAAAGGAACTTGAGCAGCTGGCAGAGATGCTGGTGTAAATAAAAAGAATATGACCCCTCATCCGTCGCCTACGGCGACACCTTCCCCCCGAGGGGAAGGCAAATTTTGGTATTTGATTACTAAATAAAGAAAACGGTTTTTGTATATATCAGATACGATAAATTTGGTGAGATAGGTTTAGATATTAAGCAATCTGGGAGGAATCAACATGTACCGCAAGGTGGAAACAAATCTGAATTTTGT
>JAEEKC010000405.1 GCA_016282215.1 Lachnospiraceae bacterium | reverse complement strand
TACATACCTCCTTTTCTAAAATCCCTCGATGGTTTATATAATACCACAATCCCGTGCTTTTAGGAATAGCTTTGGAGCAATTTGGGGCAAATAAAAACATCGCCCTTCCCAAAGGAAAGGCGATGTCGTTTTCTCTTATCTTTGTATTTTACCAGAAGTTGTGATTGCCGATCTGGATACCGCTGCCGGAACCGCCAAAGTGAAGCGCTCCGCCTACGTTACTCTGTCCGCTGATCGCTGCCTGTGCTGCCTGAATGCAGGTTGCGGAAGGACCGGATGCCAGAACACTGGCAACTCTGCCGTTGGTAGCGGGTGGGAACTGGGACGGCTGGTTGATAACGCCGCTGATGCTTCCCGGATATGCGCCGCTGCGTACACGGTTCATAACGACTGCACCTACTGCAAGCTTGCCTTCGTAGCACTCACGGCCTGCTTCGCACTGGATAAGTGCTGCCAGAAGCATTACTTCATTTTCTGCACCTGCAACCGCACCCCTGTTGGTAGTGTTCTTGCCTTCTTTTTTCTTCTTCTCTGCTGCCGCAGCCGCTTCCTTCTCAGCCTTTGCCTTTTCTTCAGCTGCGATCTGATCCATCGTCTTACCGGTGGGAACGCTGAAAGAAAGCTCTACATACTCGGAAGCTACATAACCGGTATCACCGTTGTATTTTACGCTTACCCATTCGCCCTGTTCTTCAATCGCCGTCAGTACCTGACCGTTTGCAACCATATCCAGAACGCCTGCCTCTTCGTCGGCTTCCATACGGATCCTGAGTCCGTCCGTAGCTACCTTTGCTTCAAGTGTGCCGACTTCATTATAAAGCTGTTCAGCCTCCTGGCCGAACAACAGATATTCATCCTTCGTCCAACCCTCAAGCTCACCGCTTGAAATCTTCGTCCATCCGTCCTTCTGCTCAAGGATCATGCCGCCGCAGTTTGCAAACAGCTTTCCTGCAATGGAAGCGTCCTCGGAAGGCTCAACACGTACGTTAACGGCATCGGAAACATTTGCCATAACGATCTGCTCAACAGGCTCTTCCAGATCGGTTTCGATCATATCGAGATCATCGTCATCTTCTTCGGTATCTTCAGCCTCAGGAGCATTCTCCGTATCAGCTTCTTCATCCTTGGCTACAGCTGCATCATCCGCAGGAGTCGTCAGTGCTGTATGAACGCCTGCGCCCATAGCTGTGGCAGGTTCTTTTTCGTCATTGGACATAGCAAAAAAGCTGCCCACACCCGCATGCAGATCCGCATCCGTCTCGTCAGCAAGTGCAACAACAGGAGTAAGCAGCAAAACTGCTGCCAAAACCGCTATCGCTATTCTGTTTTTGCCGCGAAGCATTTGTTTCATTTCCGTCTCCTGGTAAGTTACAAATGTAATAACTTTGTAACAATTCGTAAGGTAATCTTAACAGAGCTGATAATAATTGTCAAATTTTGGGGGTCCAAAATAGACTTTGCATCAAAAAAGATACAATCCGCATGCAAAAATAGGAAGATATAGATTTGTAATATATTACACCGCAAGATATAGATGCGTAAAAATCTGACAATTTAACGGCCCTGCCGGCGTTTTGCTTCATATATAAGTAGAGCTGCCGACACTGCCGCATTCAATGATTCCGTTTTTCCCTCCATGGGGATGCGCACTCTCCTGCCGGCTCTTTTGATCGTATCCGGCAAAAGACCGTTGCCCTCATTTCCGATCAGGATCGCAACCGCGCCCGAATAATCCGCCTCCGTATAGATGTCGGAACCGTCCAGGCAGGCTGCCATAGAGACAATGCCTCTCTTTGCAAACGCTTCCTCCAATGCGGCCGGATCTTTATAGAAAGCAAAGGGAACCCTGTAGATCGCTCCCATCGTAGAGCGGATGATCTTCGGGTTAAAAAGATCCGCACAGCCCTCTGACAACAAAACGCCTTTTACGCCCGCTGCCTCGGCCGTCCGCAGCATAGTCCCGATGTTGCCCGGATCCTGCACATTCTCAAGCACGAGAAGCGCGCTGTTTTTTTCTCCGGCGGCGCTATCCAAAATATCCGAAAGCGCATGGGAAGGCTGTCTGACAACGGCAATGACGCCCTGGGGATGCACGGTGTCGGACATCTTTGCAAATACCGCATCGGAAACCAAAACCGGCTCAAGACTCCGGCCGGCGGAAAGCTTTTCGACAATAAGCGCCGATTCCTTTTTTTCGGAAAAACTCTCGGAAAAATAGAGAGCCTCTACCAGCTGAGGCGGCGTCTCGGCCACCATACGGCTGCCTTCGGCCACGAAAAGTAAGCTTCGGCTTCTTTCTTTGGAACGCCCAAGCGCTATGACCTGTTTTACCTGTCTGTTGGAAAAAGATGAGATCATGCTCTCCACCTATCTGGAAAGCAGACGGCTGACTTCGTACTCGTATTCGTCGATCTCTTTCTGCATAGCCAGAGCCTCGTCGATATCAAAGTCCATGAACGTGCCGTCCTTATGACCGATCACGCGGTTTGTCTTGCCCTCACACAGAATGTCCGCTGCCATCGCACCCATGATCGAAGCATAAAAACGATCCTTACAGGTGGGATTGCCGCCGCGCTGCATGTAGCCGAGGATCGTTGCCCTGGTCTCCATACCGGTGGCTGCTTCGATACGGCGCGCCATGGAGGTAGAGTGTCCGATACCTTCCGCGTTTATAATGATATGATGGGTTTTCCCTTTTTTACGGTTATCGATGATGTTGTTGATGATCGCCTGCTCATTATAATCATATTTCTCAGGCAGCAGAATGTCCTCCGCACCGTTGGCCACGCCGCACCAGAGTGCGATATACCCTGCGTTTCGGCCCATAACCTCGATGATCGAACACCTCTCGTGAGAGGAAGATGTATCCCTGACCTTATCGATCGCCTGCATGGCCGTATTGATAGCCGTATCAAAACCGATGGTGTAATCCGTACAAGCAATATCCAGGTCAATGGTACCCGGAATGCCGATCGTGTTGATGCCCTGCTTGGAAAGCGCCTGTGCGCCGCGGTAAGAACCGTCGCCGCCGATCACCACGATACCGTCGATCCCGTGCTCTTTGCAGATCTCAGCGCCTTTCTGCTGTCCCTCCAGTGTCCTGAACTCGCTGCAGCGTGCAGTTCCGAGGATCGTACCGCCGCGCTGGATCGTGTCGGAGACATCTTTTTTCTCCATATCTATGATCTCTTCATTTAAAAGACCCTGATAGCCCTTTTTGATGCCTTTGACCTTTACACCGTTACCCATTGCTTTTCTGGCAACCGCGCGGATCGCCGCGTTCATACCAGGGGCATCGCCGCCACTGGTCAAAATACCGATGGTCTTAATCTGTTTTGCAGCCACTTTATCTTCCTTTCCGCGGCTCTGTCGCCGCTTTGGGATCAAATTTTTACCTACTTAACAATAGCACTAACAGGGGAAAAAAGCAATCGCAATCGGCTACATGATCTTAAGCAAAGCCTCGGGGATCGCCTTTCCGATCGCCTTTAAAAGCTCGTCGGTAACCTCTATGTTTTCATTGGGCGGAAGCTGTTTGTAAATATTCTCCGCAGTGCAGACGATCATCACCTGATCGCGCCCTTCACTCTCTGCCAAAAGAGCCGTCAGCTCCCCGGCCCTGTCCATATAGGAAGCCTTGTCCGCAAAAGTGATCACAAGGCTTCCTATATGGACAGGGCCGGGGAGCTGACGGCTCTTTTGGCAGAGAG
>JAEEKC010000404.1 GCA_016282215.1 Lachnospiraceae bacterium | reverse complement strand
CTGGAATGCTCTGCGGGCGGTTCCTATCCCGGCGTGATCCATATGAAGAGTGATGACGAGGCAGGATATGTCGTTACCGGCATGGATATTGTGGAAGACGGCAGTAACTATACGGAAAGCGCCAAGAAGATCTTCGGCAGCCATTATGATGCATTTGAAAAAATGAACAGCGATGATAAGCTGCGCGAGGAGACCAGAGCGCAGATCATTGCGAACTATGTTGCGGCAAATCAGCTTTCCATCAAGACCTATCAGGACTTTGGGTGGGATCCGGTTCAGCTGCCGGAAGAGAATATCGATTCCTTCTACAGTACATTAGATTAATTAAGGATCAAGAAAAAATGAAAAGAAAAGACCGGTATCTTCTGTTTGTGACAGTTTTGATGATCTTATTTGCGGTATTTGGATGCGGCAGTCATATGGTTATGGCGGCTGCGCCTTCACCGGTAAAGATCAATGAGAAAAACTTCCCGGATCCCATCTTTCGGTCCGTGATCGCAGGAAGTGATTACGACCGCGACGGAAACGGCACATTGGATGCGAAGGAGATCGGTCTTACCATCAACATTTACTGCGAAGGCATGGGCATTTCTTCGCTGCAGGGCGTGGAATACTTTACAGACCTGCAGGGGCTTTGGTGTAAGGATAATCAGATCAAAAAACTCGATGTCAGCAAGAATAAGGAGCTGCGCGGACTGTGGTGTTCCGGCAATCTGCTGACGAGTCTGGATCTGTCACCGAATCCGGAGCTTCTGTGGGTTTATTGTTATGATTGCAAGCTTACATCGCTCAACGTGTCGGACAATCCAAAGATGGCATTTATCGAGTGCAATACCAATCCCTTGAAAACGCTGGATGTGTCCCACAATCCCGAGCTGGAGCATCTGACCTGCGGTACCTGTGAACTGAAAACGCTGGATGTCAGCAAAAATCCAAAGCTGGCACATCTGGATGCATTCCAAAATCATCTCACAAGTCTGGATGTAACCCATAATCCGAAGATGAAACGGCTGGATATCTGGAGCAATCAGGGACTTGGCAGCATTGATATCAGCCAAAATCCCGGGCTGCAGTATTACAACTGCGCCTATAACAAAGCGACGGACATCGATGTCAGCCACAATCCGCAGCTGACGAAACTGATCTGCAGCTATAATCAGATCAGTAAGCTGGATCTGTCCCAGAATACGAAGCTGGTTTATCTGGACTGCGCATGCAACAGTATCAGCAAACTGAATCTGGGGAACAATCCGAAACTGCGCTTTCTGCAGGCCTTTACCAATCCTTTTAAAACACTGGGTATCGGCAGCAATCCCTATCTGATCAAAACTTATAAAGAAGGCAAAAAGAAAAATGAATCCGCGGTCTGCAAAGGGCATTCCTGGACCATCAACTACGGCGGAGATACTTCGACGGGAAACGATAACCTTTTCTTCCTTTGCTTTGATGATGCCACAAAGTTAAAAACGAAAGCAAGCGCCGGCGCGGCGGCGGAGGATCCGGCAGCGGTGGACGGCGAGATCGCTGATCCGAAGGAAGTCATCACCCGGGAAATGTTTGCACAGGTCCTTTATGAGATGGCGGGCAGCCCGTCTGTTTCCGGGCTGAAGTCAGGTTTTTCGGATGTGGAGCCGGGAGCCTGGTATGAGGCGGCACTTCTCTGGGGCGAGAAAAATCATATCTGCACGGGTTATCCGGATATCTCTTCGGATACCTTCGGCGTGGGCCGATGGATCACCAGGCAGGACGTCTGCCTGATGCTGATGCGCTATGCCGAGCTGATGGGTGATAAACGGTCCATCGACTTTGGCCGGAGCGATGATTATATCGATTATTATGATGTGGACTTTGACCACTGGGAGGCGATCTGCTGGTCCGCAACCTGGCAGATCATGGAAGGAAAAGGAGAGCCGGGCGCATCGAAGGAAGAGCAGCGGATCGATCCTTTGGGAAAAGTAACGCGAAGCGAGGTCAGGACGATCGTAAAACGTTATCTGGAAGTAAATGATAAGCCGGCCGGCCGCTTTGAGCAGATCTTTGATAAGGTACTGAAAAAGGCCCCGAAGAAGGCGGTGGCTACGGACAAGGCTTCCAATGGGTTTTATGAGATCGCAAGTGCTGCGGCGGTCACTTTTTCCAAAATGATCAATGCTGAGGCGACTTCCGTTACCATACCGGACAGCGTGACCGTTGGCGGTAAAAAGTATAAGGTGACCAAGATAGCAGCGAATGCATTTTTGAATCAAAAGAAGCTGAAAAAGATCACCATCGGCAGGAACATCAAAACCATCGGAAAGAAGGCTTTTTACGGCTGCAAGAATTTAAAGAAGATCAGTATTCTGACAACGAAGCTGAAGAAGAAAACCGTCGGGAAACAGGCCTTTGCAAAGATCCATAAAAAGGCGGTGGTCACGGTGCCGAAGAAGCGGAAAAGCGCTTATCAAAAACTCCTGAAGGCAAGGGGTATCACGGGAAAGAAGCAAAGGATCAGATAATCATGTAAATTTCGACGTTTTTATTGTAGTAATTCTAAGGCGAAAGTTATATAATAGGACAGAAGGATGCCATAGCAGCCGATGGTCTGAACGGATCCATCGAACGTTATGGCTCTTTTGCACTCATGGGGATAGTTTGGGTTTTCAATTCAGAAGGGAGAGGTTACATGTTCGATTTCAAGTATTTTACCCCGACAAAAGTTGTGTTCGGAAAGAACACGGAAAGCAAGGTTGCAGACCTGATCAGGGAATTTGGCGGAACCAAGGTGCTGATCCATTACGGCGGCGGCAGCGTGGTACGGTCCGGACTGCTGCAGAGAGTGACAGATACGCTCGATAAAGCAGGGATCAGCTATGTGACACTTGGCGGCGCTGTGCCGAATCCGCATCTTGGACTGGTGTATGAAGGCATTGAGCTTTGCAGAAAAGAGAATGTTGATTTTCTGCTGGCTGTCGGCGGCGGAAGCGCCATCGATTCTGCCAAGGCGATCGGTTACGGCCTGGCCAACGAAGGGGATGTATGGGATTTTTATGATTATAAAAGACAGGCTGAGGGCGCTGTGCCCCTTGGCGTGATCCTGACCATCGCAGCGACGGGAAGCGAGATGAGCGATTCATCCGTTATCACCAAAGAAGAAGGCCTTGTAAAGCGTGGCTACAGCAGCGATTTCGGCCGTCCGAAATTCGCGATCATGAATCCGGACCTGACCAAGACGCTGCCGGATTATCAGACGGCCTGCGGATGCACGGATATCATGATGCATACCATGGAGCGCTATTTTACCAACGGCGGAAATATGGAGATCACGGATGCGCTGGCAGAAGGGCTGCTGCGCACGGTAAAGAAAAACGCCCTGATCCTTCGGGATGATCCGGATAACT
>JAEEKC010000403.1 GCA_016282215.1 Lachnospiraceae bacterium | reverse complement strand
CTTGGCTTTGATCTTTCCAACCAGCTTTAAACTGCATTCGCGGTCGCCGGCATCATGGGGCACGATCATTACCAGCCAATCGCTGTATTCAGAATCTGTGAAGGTAATGGAAGCGGTTTCAGATTCTTCATCATAGATCCCTGATCTCCAGTAATACTTTACTTTGGGAGGGTTTGTTACATCTTCAGAATAGGCAAATCTGAAATACAGGGTAGCATTTGAGGCATTATCAACAGTCAATGTATAGGTGTTGTTGTCAACGAGGTTGCTTCCTTTGATACGATAATAGCGAAGTTTACCTGATCCGGCTCCATCCTGAACAATCTGAGCCGTTCTTGTTGCTGCCATGGCATCCATATCAATGGAATCTTCCACTGTAGGCCGCATCAAATGCAGAAAAAGGGACTCCGGATCATCTCGGAATGTATAGAAATTGACCGGTACATCCTTTTGCACCGAGATCTGTTCCATAGGATATTCGGGATGGCAGTATTGATACCATCTGTCAACAGGCTCATAGTAATGCATGGAATTAATCACATATGTCTGGTTGTAATCATTCTGAATCACAAAAAGCTCAGAATCGGCATCAGAGGTATAATTGTAATAGGTTCTGTTATACTCGATATCGTTGTCTCCCAATGCAAGTGTCTTAGGAGCTTCAACGTCGAATTTTTTACTTACAATTGTCTCTGTCGCAAAGCCTTCAGAATAAAGATAATATTCATTATCTGTATTAGCGATTGGATAAACAGACCGGGTTTGATCTTCTGATTCTTTAAAGGGAAATGAAGTTATTTCACATAGATCACTATCTAATATTTTACAGGAAACAGCATATGTAGAGGACATACTGCTTTGAAAGCCATAAAACCCGGGAGTTGAAAACTTAACTTTATAGTAGGCATAATCAGTTATATTGCAATCGGTTTCCTGATCCGGAGATAAATTGATTAAAGATCCCTGGGTAGTAAATTCTTCCTGTAGCTTTGGGGTAACGGTCCAAGTGGCATTCTTATCTCCTTCCCAATCAAAACGATATTCATAGTCCTCTCCCGCTTTCAACAGATATTGAGCAGGATTTCCTGTTTTCATGAATGCGCTTTTCCTTGTATTCAGCAAAGGAGGATTATAGCTATTGAATTTTTCGGGAACGGACGGCGAAAAATCAAGCGTGTACCAGCCATCTTTTTCAACCGTTACATACACACTATGCCTTCCATAGGATTCAAATTTAGAGGTAAAGCTTTTACCCGTTTCACCCGCAAACAGATTTACAGAAAAAAAGCAGATCAATAATGCCGTCAGCACCAGAGTGCCAAGGATCATTCTCTGCCGTTTCATCAAACGATATGTCTGCGATCTCCCTAATATGTTTTGTTTCATTTTTTTCATACCTCCCCGAATTTTACATCCCCTATAGGCAAGTGAAAAAATGCCTGATCAGATGCCTTTTCCTTACAATATGCTACCATAAACAGTGCATTTTTGCAAGAAATATAGAGTTTACATAACTTAAAATTCAACATTGACGAAGGTGCTGCTATTCGCTAAAATATAGGTAGTTAACATCAATCCATAAACGAGGTTTCACGAGGAAATGCAGACCGGAAAAACCTATCACGAACAAACCGATATCGATAACATCCAGCGCATGCGGCAGGTTCAAAAGGAGCTGCCTTCTTTTTGTAAGCAGTTCTTCCGCGGCATTGAGCATACAACCGCTCCACGGACCAGACTGGCCTATGCCCTGGATCTTCGGATCTTTTTTGAATATCTGCAAAAAAATAACCCTTCGCTTTGCAGGACTCCTATTCCGGAGTTTCCCATTTCCATTTTGAATCAGATCACCAAAGAGGATATTGAGGAATACATGGAGTATTTGGATCTGTATGAGAAGGAACACGATGCTCCCTCTGAGCATGTGGCTGCCGCCAGGGAATACACCAACGGCGAGCGTGGCAAATCCCGCAAGCTCTCTACCCTTCGAAGCTTTTATCAGTACTTCTACACCAGCGAGCTGATTGAGAAAAACGTTGCTTCTCTGGTACCGATGCCCAAGCTTCATGAAAAAGAGATCATCCGATTGGATCCCAACGAAGTTGCTGAGCTTTTGGATCTGGTAGAAAACGGCTGGGAGCTGACAGAAAATGAAAAGCGCTATCACAAGGTGACAAAGGGCCGTGATCTTGCTCTTCTAACCCTGCTTTTGGGTACCGGTATCCGTGTTTCGGAATGTGTGGGACTTGATCTGAATGATGTGGATTTTGACAACTACGGCATTCATATCATCCGAAAAGGCGGCGCCGAGGCCGTAATCTATTTCGGCGATGAGGTCTATGATGCATTGATGCCCTACTACGAACAGCGCAAGGGAATGATCCCTGCTGAGGGACACGAAAACGCCCTCTTTTTATCCCTGCAAAATAAACGCATCAGCGTTCGCAGCGTGGAAAAGCTGGTGAAAAAATATGCCTCCCGGGTAACCAGCCTGAAAAAGATCACGCCTCATAAGCTCAGAAGCACCTATGGCACGTCTCTTTATCGGGAAACCGGGGATATCTACCTGGTAGCAGATGTTCTGGGACACAAATCGGTAAATACCACCCGAAAACATTATGCGGCCATGGAGGATGACAACAGACGCAAAGCGGCCAGAGCCGTTAAATTAAGGGAGCCCTGAGGCTCCCTAATTTCTTTTTGCTACATAAAACGGTTTTACACTTTTGGCACTGACAAAGCTGCTTCTTTCTTTGCTTTGACCCGGAAATAGCGAACTATAAACATTTCATAAACTGTATGGTTTTTTCGGTTTTATCTGATATAATCAAAATCGTTTGTCAAACTGTATTGATCAGATTTTTATGAGGAGAGGGATACTAATGAAACAAACTGGTAAACGCACCTGCAAACTGATCCACGGGATACTTCTGTTGGTTGGGATTCTCGGTTGTATGATTTT
>JAEEKC010000402.1 GCA_016282215.1 Lachnospiraceae bacterium | reverse complement strand
TACAGAGTACACAAAGATGTGCCGCCGGAGCGGAAGTGATCTTGCCGGTAATGCCGCCGAGACCTTCCTGGATCAGCTGCTTTAAGCTCCAGCCTGCGCAGTAACCGGTCAGCATGGACAGATCATGAATATGAATATCCGCATTGCGGTGTGCTTCCGCAATCTCTTCATCATAGATCTCGGACAGCCAGTAATTGGCGGTAACGGCGCCGGAATTGGAAAGGATCAGTCCGCCGACGGAATAAGTCACGGTGGAGTTTTCCTTGACACGCCAGTCTTCTACTTTTACATAACTGTTTACCACGTCCTTGTAATCCAGGATCGTGGACTTCATGGTACGAAGTTTTTCTCTCTGCTTTCTATAGAGGATATAGGCCTTTGCCACATCCGTATAACCGGTCTGCTCCAAAACACGTTCCACAGAATCCTGTACATCTTCGATATGGATCTGTTTTTCTTTGACCTTCTCCTGAAAATCAGCGGTCACGCGAAGCGCCAGAAGATCGATGACATCATTGGTATACTCCATGTCGGTTGCCACAAAAGCCTTCATAATGGCATCCTTGATCTTGTTTAAGTCAAACTCCGCTACCGTTGCATTTCTTTTTACTACACTCAGCATAGCAATCCCTCTTTCTTAATTATAATTCATTACCGTTTTTGCCCGCCCTGTCTGCTGCGGATCTTCCATGATCTGTTACCTGTATCCTTACCCTGTTTCCGCCGCAAACCGCGTATTCTATGGATGTTTCCGGCCTGCTTTTCGGTTTACATAAATATCCAAAAGCGCGACCAAAATTATTGTAACATTTAGGGTTTGTAAAGTCAACCGTCAAAAATCGAAAAACCACAACATATAAGAGGTGTTTTTTTATGTAAACACTATATGTGGTATACACGACACATCTGTCAGAAATCAAAAACCCACTGATTTAGGGCTTCTACAAGGAAACGGGCGTTTTTTATCACACCGATTTTGCCTCTCTTCGACCTATTTTGTACGCAATAAAAAACAAAAAGATCCTGCCACATTTTTTGTGGCAGGATTTCGTAATATGTTACAAACAATATTTCTTCAAAGTCTACATAAATACGCCCTGTTACCCGCGCATTTTTTCTTATCTGGTCTGCAGGAATGTATACTCCCTGCGGGCCGCTTCGTGGTCGGGATACTGCGTCATATAGTCCCTGCAAAGCTGCGCTGCTTTCGCAAAATCGCCCAGGTATTCATAAGCCACGATCTGGTTGAATTTCAGTTCCTGCAGCACCGACGCATTGCCTTCCATGGCCAGGCCGCTGTTAAAAGCCGTCAGTGCATCCGCATACTCGCCGGTTCTGCATTTGCACAGCCCCAGCTGATTCCAGATCCTTGCCTCCGGATCGTTCTCCGCTAAATATTTCTGGTACAGTCCCGCTGCATAATTGGAATCTCCAAGCTGCTCATAGGTCCTGCCCAGCATCAAAAGGGCATCCGCATCGCCTTTGCCGCTGCCGCGGAAGGCTTCCAGATTGTCCCTTGCATTTTCATAATCTTCCAGATAAAAGTAAATAATTCCTTTTTCATAATCCGACATTTCGGAAAGGCGGTCTTCGATAGCGCTGGTCAGGTAAGCCCTGCCTTCGTCTTTATGACCGCAGCGTTCCATAACCTGATAGATCCGGATGGTCATGTCCGTATCATGATTCGCATAGTACAACGCCAGATTCAGATCCTCCGTCGCATGGCTGACGTCATCCATCTCCATCTTGATGCTGCCCCGCAGAAAATAAACATCCGGGCGTTTCTGCTTCAGATCGGCAATGGCATCTAAAGTACTGACTGCCTCTTCCTTCATCCCGGCCTTGTACTGCGCTGTTGCCAGATAATAGTTAATGTCGGTTTCCACATCAGATGGAAACATTCCTGCATTTCCCAGTGCGTTTTCAAAAGCTGCAACGGCATTCTCATAATCCATCAGCCCCATATAGGCCATGCCCTCGCCGCGGTATGCCAGCTCCTTATCCTCGCCCTGCTCAATGGCGCTCTCAAACGTCGTGATCGCGTTATTGTAGTCAAGGGCCGCTACCTGGTTCATACCGGCAGCCACCTGGGTATTCTCCCTGCCGCAGGCGGTCAGGCCAAGGAAAACCGCTGCTGTCATCGCGCAAACTGCCATTTTTCTATGCCTGCTGTTTTTCTGCATAGTATTTATCTGAATGAAGTCTTTTTGAATTAAATTTTTTTGAGCTTGTTGCTTCTTCAATGAATCTTCCCCGACTCTTCCTCTGTCAATTTTTCATTGGTTTTTCGATTCTGAATTTCATATCAATCTTAATCGACATCTCATTACGAAAACCGCCGGGGTTGCCCCCGGCGGAGTATCGTTTGCATTTCACAAAACCAACTTATTTTTTCTTCTTAGCTGCCTTCTTAGCGGGCTTGCTGTTTACTTTCTCCTTCAGAGCCTTACCAGCCTTGAAAGCAGGAAGTGTAGCTGCTGCGATCTTGATGTCAGCGCCGGTCTGAGGATTGCGGCCTGTGCGAGCCTTACGCTCGGAAGTCTGGAAAGTACCAAAGCCGATCAGCTGTACTTTCTCTTTCTTCTGCATCTCATCACCAATTACCTCAAATACAGCTTCAACAGCTGCTGCAGCGTCCTTCTTGGTGATCTCAGCCTTCTCGGCTACCGCTGCTACAAGTTCTGTTTTGTTCATAATAATTCTCCCTTCTTTTATTTGCCTTTATATTAAGCACCGATTCGGTGCGGGCAATCAGTTTCGGATCCGAATTGCTTACTGCAATAGAATACACCAGAAACGCCGATATTTCAAGGGTTTCGGGCAAAAAAAGTGTGAAAAACACCCGTATTCATTGAAAAAATGGGCATTTTCCTTCATTTTCGCCCTGTTTTTCCTTGTTTTACCCCAAAATGTTGGGTATAGTATTGGTAGACATAACAGATATGGTATCAAAACACATAGAAAAATGAAGGAAATCTTGTAAGATCATGGCCGGGAAGAATAAGAAGAAAACACACAATTCCATAAACAGAAATGCACTAAAACCATCCGGCAAAATGACTGATATCAAAGCAGCCGAATTTCCGGATCCGAACGAAATGACCGGTGTAGCAGGTTCGGACCCTTTCGCGATCCTCCCGGAGGCATTTACAGATCGTATGAAAGCACAGCTCGGGGATGCCTTTCCGGCTTTTCTCGACAGTTACAAAAGTCCTGTTGCCGGAACCCTCAGGCTCAATACCCTGCGGGTAAGCAAAGAGGCCGGGATTGCTCTCTGCCGCAAGGCCGGCTTGTTTTCCGACGTGGTGAATCCCACAGCAGACCGTTCTGATCCCGGTTTCCATGCCGGCCCTTCCGACTCTGACACCTCCCACAACAAAGATTCCGGCCACAGTCATTCCGATTCAGATAACCCGAATTCCGCCGGCTCATACATCCCCTCAGTTCCCTGGGATCCGGACGGCCTTTACTATGATCCGGCATCAAAACCCGGAAAAAGCATCCTGCACGAAGCCGGTCTGTACTACATGCAGGAAGCCAGCGCCATGCTGCCGGGACGGCTCCTTGCGCCGCAGCCGGGAGAAAGAGTTTTGGACCTGTGCGCAGCACCGGGCGGCAAATCCGTTCAGATCGGCATGGCCATGAAAGGGAAAGGACTTCTGGTCAGCAACGAGATCCATCCCGGACGCGCCGCCATCTTATCGGAAAATATCGAGCGGATGGGTATCCCAAACGTCCTTGTAACAAACGAAGATCCTACCCGTCTCGCTCCCCGCTTTCCATTCTTCTTTGACCGCATTCTGGTAGACGCTCCCTGTTCCGGCGAGGGCATGTTCCGAAAGCACCCGGAAGCGGCGCTTGAGTGGAGCCCTGAAAACGTGACCATGTGCAGCAAGCGGCAGCTGATGATCTTAGAAAGCGCCCATGTCATGCTGCGCCCCGGCGGAAGGATGGTCTATTCCACTTGCACTTTTTCGGAAGAAGAAAACGAAAACGTGATCCGGGAGTTTTTGCAAAGACATCCTGAATACCACATGCCTGCAGAACTGACCGTGCCGACAAAACCGACCGTATCCGCAACAGATCACTCTGCCACGTTTTCTGATATTTTGACTTCCTGCGGCGTTACGCCGACCGATCCGGGGTGCTGGCGCATCTATCCTCACCTGGCTCCCGGAGAGGGGCATTTTGCGGCTGTATTGGAAAAATCCGGCCCTGCGACAGCAGACATTGAAAAAAAGACGGATACATCTGATACTGATGAACACATAACGGAAACCAACTTCTCTCTTCGTCCCGATCCCGGTCTGTATGAAAGAAGAGAATTTCAAATAAAAAAGAATACGAAAAGTAAGCGGTCCGAAAAAAAGCAGCCTTCAACTGCTGCTTTTTACAAACCGCTCTATTCTTTTTTCGAAGAGACACTGCGGCCATCTTGTGATACCGCCTTTGCAGCACTGATACGCCGCGGCGATATCTCCCGCTTTTACGCACTGGGCCAGCAGATCTATCTTTTGCCGGAAGGATGTCCTGCGCCGGACGGCATCAAGTTGCAGCGTCCCGGCCTGCATCTTGGCACACTGAAAAACGACCGTTTTGATCCTTCCCTTGCCCTGGCAAGAACGATGACTGCAGCAGACGTTTTGAGTTATGTAAACTACTGCGCTTTTACAGCAGATATCGTTCCGGGTTCCGATCCTGCCATTTGCAAAGATGAAACAGATCATCGTTACCCGGATGCAACCGATTACCATTCCGGTGACGAAACAGACTATCACTCGCAGGCCCGCTGCCTGCAGGACTACTTTACCGGCAATACCCTGCCTGCCACAGATCAAAAAGGCTGGACCCTGGTATGCATCGCCGGTATCGGCATCGGCTGGGGCAAAAGCTCAGGAGGGATCATCAAAAACCATTATCCGAAAGGACTGCGTAAGCAACTGGATTACTGATCCTGATGCCTTTATTTCATCATCATTCGTCTTACCGACAGGATTTTGTAGACAACAAAGCCCCGGCGAAAACGCCGGGGCTTCTCTTTTTTTATTCTCTTTTTCCGTTTTCGGAAGTCTCTTAGAACTTACCAGCCTTTGCAGCTTCCTCGATGGAAACAGCTACGGAAACAGTCATACCAACCATCGGGTTGTTGCCTGCACCGATCAGACCCATCATTTCAACGTGAGCCGGAACGGAAGAAGAACCTGCGAACTGTGCATCGGAATGCATACGGCCCATGGTATCTGTCATACCGTAGGAAGCAGGACCTGCTGCCATGTTATCCGGATGAAGGGTACGTCCGGTACCACCGCCTGATGCAACGGAGAAGTACTTCTTGCCTGCATCGG
>JAEEKC010000401.1 GCA_016282215.1 Lachnospiraceae bacterium | reverse complement strand
ATGCTGGGTATCGTCCTGATTCTTCTCGGCGCGCTTTTGATCAAAGCCATCACCGGCATGAAATATCGCAAGAGCTTCTTCATTATCGAGATGCCGGAATATAAAGTACCGAGTCTCGGATTTGCATTAAAGAGTATGCTGGAAAGAGGCAAGGCGTATATCGTAAAGGCCGGAACGGTTATCCTTGTCTGCAACACGGTTGTACAGATCATGCAGTCCTTTAACTGGCAGTTCCAGGTAGTGGAAGAGGGGGCAGAAAGCACTTCGATCCTGGCAAGCGTAGCACAGCCTTTTGCAGTGCTTCTGATCCCGGTTGTGGGTATCGCTTCCTGGCAGCTGGCTGCAGCAGCCATCACTGGCTTTATAGCAAAAGAGAATGTTGTGGGTACCATCGCTACCGTATATGCGATCACCAACTTCATTGATACAGAAGAACTGGAACTGATCGGCGAAGGCAACGTTGTTGCTGCAGCAATGGGAATTACCAAAGTAGCGGCGCTCGCATACCTGATGTTTAACCTGTATACGCCGCCCTGCTTCGCAGCGCTGGGTGCCATGAACTCTGAAATGAAATCTGCCAAATGGCTCTGGGGCGCGATCGGACTTCAGCTGGCAAGCGGATTTACGGTGGGATTTTTGGTATACCAGATCGGAACCATCATCGTCACCGGAACCATCGGAGCGGGTTTTGTCGGTGGACTGATCGCAGTGATCTGTTTTGCGACGATCATTACTCTGATCATTAAGAGTAATCAAAAGAAAATGGAACTTGAGTACAAACTTAGCTGATCACATACTTTTGCGGGGCCGTCGTATTTTGGCGGCCCCACCTCCTTGCCATGGAGAAGAAGAGAGAACTGTGAGAGAGTAACGTGCAACAGACAGGAGGCTTCTATGAGTGCAATTCTTTCTAATCTGATCATTATCCTGATCGTTTCTACATTGTTTATCGCGGCCTGTCTGTATATCTATAAAGAGAAAAAGAAGGGCAGGCACTGTATCGGCTGCCCTATGGCAGGAAAGTGTCCGCGCCACTATGCCTGTAAAGGTATAAAGTCTAAGAACTGAAAATTCACATTACCTTCAATGACAGATTGAAAATGTTCGCCGGATAGATTATAATGACTTCATGTTTGACAGGTAAGCGTCTTCGGACATCTGTTGAATGTGCTGAAAATAATAATCTGTGAGGAAGCCGTGAGAGTTTCATTTGATTTAGATGAAGTCCTGTTTGTGGACGCGCGTACAATCGAGGCGGAGGATCCGTTGCCATTTCCATTGAATCGTATCTTTATTGAGAGATTGCGAAAGGGAACGCCCGGGCTGATCCACAAGCTGCAAAGCCGGGGATTCGAGGTGTGGATCTATACATCTTCTTTTCGGTCGACCAGATATATCAGTACATTGTTTCGAAACTATGGTATCCGTTTCGACCAGATCGTTAACGGGTCCCGGCATCTACAGGAGGTGCAGGGGCAAAAAAAAGAACCACTTCCGCAGAAACTCCCCACTTTTTACCACATAGCGCTGCATATTGATGACGAAGAGGCCATCCATGCAAACGGAAAGGCCTATGGCTTTAAGACCTTCAAGGTGTGCGAGCAGGATGATCAGTGGGCGGAAAAAGTGTTGGCGGAGGCCGAGCGGATCCGGGATCTTGAAGCAAGAAAGGAAGCAGCGAGGAAACAGGGAGGGAAGCCATGAGTTCAGTGAATTCGGCGTTATTCAGACGGGTGCTTGACGACGCGGAGCGATATAAGCACAGAAGAAAGATCGTCAGGGCAGGTATTATTGAGCGGCTATTGGTCAGAAAGATCAGCCCGGACAAGCTGCACGTCAATCCTAAGGATGAATTTACCCATCAGGACGTAGGCCCCAGCGAACATATCGTAGAAGATTACTGTAAAGATGTCAGGTTTTACCAGCGTCACGGAGGGGATATTTTCCCGGAACCGATCATCGTGGAAAAAATGGAAAGCGACGGATACCTGATCCTGAACGGTCATCACAGATGGGCCGCGGCCGTTAAAATGATGGTGCCGAAGGTCAGGGTGGTGATCGTAAACCAGTGATCAAAAACGGTGCCGAATATCCGGATACAGGATGAAAGTGTAATTCCGGTATGAAAAATACGAAGGGATAGAATTACTGATCAATAAAAAAGGGGAATGGTATGAAAAAGAAAAATGTGGTCACCAGGTTTTTGCTATGTATGCTTGATGGGATGCTGTTTATCTCGGTGCTGCTTCTTGTGAATGACCTGATCCAGATCGCGCTCGAGGCCGTTGATTACAGGAAAACCATCAAAGAAAGACTGAAAACCGAAAAAGGGTATTATATAGATAGTAAAAAGTCCGATATGAAAAAACGTAGTCGATAAATAGTTATCAATTAGAGAGTAAAAAGTCCGATATGAAAAAACGGAGTCGATAAACTGATGTTAAATTGAAAGGATAAAGATGAAGAATAGCAGTGAAGCGCTAACCTTTGTGGAAGAACTGTTTGTTAAATATGGCGCAGAGTCTGTCGGAGACCTGGATGAAAAAGCCAGAAAGGCATTTGGACTCAGGCAGGCCTATCGACACGGAAACGAGTACTACCGCGTCGATGAAGCCGAGATAGAAGGGAAACCGTATGTTGTGATCAGTACGACGGATGTGGAGCAATATGCGGCTATGTCAGTGATGGATGATATTGCGATCTTCCCGGCAGATGCGTCAAGAGAAGAGATGGAGGCGCAGGTCAGGGCTGCATTTGGCATTGACGGTTAATGCATAAACTTTAAAATTTTTTGTAATATTGCTTGACAAGATAACGCTGTTATGTTTATAATCCATATTGTTACATAACAGTGTTATTTTTTGGGGAAATAAAGCAAATGGGGAATGATAACAGCAAGGAAACAATAGAAAAGCTTTTGCAGAGCGCCAAGAAGGAATTCATAGAAAAGGGCTATATGAAAGCGTCCCTCAGAAATATTTGCAAGGAAGCAGGAGTGACCACGGGAGCCCTTTATTTTTTCTTCAAGGATAAGGATGATCTGTTCCGGGGTGTTGTAGGCGGCCCACTGCGTGAATTATATGCGATCCTGGAAACTCATATCCTCGAAGAACTGGAAGAGTTAAAGCGTTATACACCGGATACAGAGGTCAACCTTGAGGACGACAAGGCGGTAGCCATTCAGGTGGTGAAGCTTCTGTTTCGATATAAAGAGGAATATGAACTTCTGATCACAAAAGCGCAGGGCTCGAGCCTTGAAAATGTTGTGGATGAGATTGCGGATCAGATGAATATCCATTATTCCGACGTTTTCTGCACGATGAAGGGATATAAGTCCAAAAAGCAGATGACGAAGGAAGATAAATTCATCGTCCACTGGATGGCGCATGACCAGGTTGATATTTTCATCCATCTGCTGACGCATTGTAAAAGCGAGAAAGAGGCGCTCAGGCAGATCAGGGCGTTGTTTGGCTATATCATCGGCGGCTGGTACGGCGTGATCAAAAGCAGCTGACAAAAAGAGCGTAAAAAGAATAAAGAGTATAAGGTGGAACCTTTGGGCTCCACCAAAATAATAAATTTTACATAACAGTGTTATGCCGCAAGGGTAATAACCAAGGAGGAGCTATGAAAGAAAGTTTTCTGGAGATCAAAGATCTGAAAAAAAGTTTCGGAACAGGAGAGGCCAGGCAGGACGTACTCAGAGGCATGGACTTTACAGTCAGCAAAGGCGAGTTTTGCGTACTGCTGGGACCTTCAGGCTCCGGCAAGTCCACACTGCTGAACATCATCGGCGGGATCGATACCCCGGATGAAGGCTATGTCAGCATCAACGGTGACAAACTGGAAGAGATGAATGAGCGCCAGTTGACGCTGTATCGGCGAAAGCATTTGGGTTATGTGTTCCAGATGTATAACCTGATCCCGAATCTGAATGTGAAGGAAAATATTGAAGTTGGTGCCTATCTTTCCGATAAGCCGCTGGATGTGGAGGAAGTGCTTACTACCCTGGGGCTGCAGGATCATAAATACAAATATCCGAACCAGCTATCCGGCGGCCAGCAGCAAAGGGTTTCCATCGGAAGAGCCGTTGTA
The DNA here is from genome assembly GCA_016282215.1 of Lachnospiraceae bacterium. Taxonomy (GTDB): domain Bacteria; phylum Bacillota; class Clostridia; order Lachnospirales; family Lachnospiraceae; genus RGIG7926. The sequence continues at coordinate 4,542 of JAEEKC010000401.1, read as the reverse complement.
AAAAATCCCGATATCCTGATGTGCGATGAACCTACCGGAGCACTGGATTACAAAACCTCCAAAGAAATTCTGGCGCTCATCGAAGACTGTAACAAAAAGTACGGGACCACGGTGATCATGGTAACACATAACGAGGCCATTAAATATATGGCAGACCATGTGGTAAAGCTGCGTGACGGTGTGGTTCGCCACAATGATATCAATGAAACGAAAATGACGGCTATGGAACTGGATTGGTAGAGAGTGAAGAGTATTTATTTTTAGGAGGAGCAAAATGAGAAACCCACTTATCCAGAGAGTTCCGAGAGAACTGAAATCGGATTGGCATAAATATCTTGTGATCATCATCTTTATGGTGATGATGATCGGCCTGATCTCAGGCATGTATGTCGGACATGACAGCATGTTGGCAGCGATCTATGATGGATGGAATACGCTGAATCTGGAGGATGGCAGTTTTGAACTGGCGCATAAAGCCTCGCAGGAGCTGCTGGAAGACATCGCTGCGGGAGAAAAAGCCGATGTCAGAGAATACTTTATTGAGAAGGGCATAAAGGAAGCCGACAGAGAAGTAGCCAAAAAGATCGATGAGGAACTGGAAAAGCAGGTAACACAGGCGATCGAAGACGGTGTTCGCGCCCAGTGTGAGGCACTTGGATTGACCGATGAAGCCATGATCCGGGAGCAGATCGATGCAGCCATGAAGGAGTCTTTCGATACGGCATTTAAAGAAGCGAAGGATTCAGAAGATTTCAAAAAGGCGGAAGAGGATGCTTACAAAGAAGCACATGACAAGGTGACCGAGAAGGTTGATGAGAAGTGGGATGAGATCGTAGAAAGATATGATCTCGAGGCAGAAGGTTTTCAGCCACGGAAAATCAAGATCTATGATAATTTCTACAGAGAAGAATCCGAGGATTATAATAATGACGGCGAAAAAGATGCCAATGTCCGGATTTTTCTAAGCGATTCGCAGATCGACAAAGCGAACTTTAATGAAGGGCGGATGCCGAAGGGGGAAAATGAGATCGCGATTGACAGAATGCATGCAAGCAATGTGGGCATTAAGATCGGTGATACCATTACCGTGGGAAACAGGGAATTTGAAGTGGTGGGACTCCTTTCCTATGTGAACTACCTGACGCTTCATGAATCCAATACGGATCTGATGTTTGATGCCTTCGGATTTGATGTGGCGATGTTGACACCGGAAGCGTTTCGGACGCTGAAGACCAGGGTGCATTACAGTTATGCATTCAAGTACGAGGAGAAACCGGAGGAAAAAGATAAGCTGGCGGATGCATCGGAGGATTTTTTGAAAGCACTGATCACCCAGTCGCTTGTTTATGATAATGAACTTGAAGATTATCTGCCGGAGTATCTGCGTCAGGCCAGCAATTTTGCGGTTACCGATATCGAAGGGGATTCGACGGGAACGAGTATTCTGTGCTATATCCTGATCGGTGTCATCGCATTTATTTTTGCCATCACCATCAGCAATACCATCGACAAAGAGGCGTCCGTTATCGGAACCCTGCGGGCATCGGGCTACAGCAGAACAGAACTGGTGATCCATTACATGTCAATGCCGGTCATTGTGACGATCTTAGGGGCGCTGATCGGCAATGTGCTGGGCTATACCGCATTTAAAGATGTTGCGGTTGGCCTGTATTATGAAAGTTACAGTCTGCCGACCTGCTATCCTGTATGGAGCAATACGGCGATCGTGAAAACGACTGTGATCCCGCTGTTTCTGATGTTCTTTATCAATCTGTTCGTGATCATAAAGAAATTGCAGCTCAGTCCCCTTCGTTTCCTTAGGCACGACCTTGTAAAAACAAAAAGATCAAAAGCGATGCGGCTGCCGAAATGGTCATTCCTTCGCAGATTCCGGCTGCGTATTCTGTTCCAGAATATGCCCAATTACCTGGTGCTGATCTTCGGTGTTATTCTCATTGAACTGATGCTGTGTTTTGCATTCGGATTGCCGGATTCTCTGGATCACTATGCAGATAATGCGGGAAATATGATGATTGCCGATTACCAGTATCTGCTGATGGATTACAAAGATTCGGATGATGAGATCATAGAAACAGCGGAACAAAGTGCAGAGCCTGTCTGTATCAAGAATCTGCAGTATCCCAAGAAGAAAAGCAGCTTCCGGGCGGGCATGGGCAGCGGCCAGGATGAAAGCGTGTCAATCTACGGGATCATGCCGGATAGTGACTATGTAAAACTTGAAAAGAAAACATCAGAGGATGAAGTATATATCTCCAGTGCGTTTTCCACGAAATTCAAAATTGCCGAAGGTGATCAGTTTACACTGCATGAGGAATATGAAAACAAAAGCTATGAGTATACGGTCATAGGCATCGTTGATTATGACGGCGGCATCGCAGCGTTTATGGATGCAGACAGTTTTCGGAAGGCTTATGAACTGGAGGAGGATGCGTTTTCAGGTTTCTTCAGCAGGCATGAGATCAAGGATATTGATGAAGACTTCATCGCAACGGTCATCACAAAAGAAGATATCCTGAAGGTGACCAATCAGTTGAATCATTCCATGGGAGGCATGATGGAAGTGTTTAAGTATGTGCTGATCGTGATGGCGGCAGCGCTGATCTATCTGCTGGCCAAGATCATTATCGAGAAAAATGAGCATGCCATTTCCATGGTGAAGATCCTGGGCTTTATGAACGGTGAGATCGGTGCGCTGTATATCGTTCCGACAGCGATCGTGGTGGTGCTGTTTTCACTGATCAGTTTTGTCGTCGGTTACTATCTGATGCTATGGGTGTTCGCGGTGTTCATGCAGCAGATGGACGGATACTTCGCTTTCTACATGAGTGTGCCTTCCATGATTTTATCGGTGGTATATCTGCTGATCGGTTATGCATTTGTTTCGCTGATCGATTTCTTCCGGATCAAGCGGATTCCGCTGGATGTGGCACTGAAAACGGTGGAATAAGACTGCGTTACAATTTGGTCTGATTCTGTAAATAGCGTTTGAAAAACTGTCATCATTTCGATGGCAGTTTTTTTGTGAAGGTTCTGTTCACAGTCCCACATTCCATCTCGCAGCCCTGTCCTTCGCACGCTGCTGTGAATAGTAACCATGATGGGACTAAACTGCTACCCATATCGGTGTAAGTATGGTACAATAAATCCGTGTATGTCCTGCATGAGCCCGGTGTGAAAAAACGTAAATGTGCAGCAGATGATCATACACTAAGGTCCGGTGTGTAAAGCCGGGAAAAAATGCAGATGATGAATGCAGAGAGTGTGTGAATTCATGAAAAAGTATTTGATGATCCTGACAGGAGTGATAATGGTCATGGGACTGATCGGATGCGGAAAGCAAAAGTACCAATTAAACTTTGACGGCTACGGGTTTCAGTCAAAGAAGACAGCCTATAGTCAGGGAGAAAAGGTGACGGTGTATTATGATATGATCGCCACGGATACGGATTACAGTTTTTCCTGTGATCCGGATGTGGATATGCAGCAGTCCTATGATAATGCCCATGGATATGTGTTTGAATTTATTATGCCGGAGCATGATGTCACGCTGCAGGTTTCTTCCCGAAACAGCATGGAATATGATCCAGATGCGAATCTTCCGGAAACGCCGGACAATCCGGCGGATGAGATCGATCCGGACAACATGGATTTTGATTTTTATGAAAAAACCACAGCAACGGATGGCGGCGACGGACACGATGAATATGTGCTGTACGAAAGGGAGGCAGGCGAGGGAATGATCCTTGCCAGATATACAAAAGAGGGAGATGAAGAGGAAGTAATGCGCTGCTGCCTTGTGCCGCAGCAGATCTGGGACAACTGCATGTATATTGTCAGAAACCATGGCTGCGCTGACTGGAAGGATGGAAGCGGACTCGAAGGAGCGTACTATGTTTTGAAATTCCCGGACGGCAAAGGAAATATGGTGCGTGTTACGTCGGACGAAATGCCGGAGGATGGCATGGAAGTGATCAGCACCATCAGAGGTATATTAGCCGAAGCATTCAGTCAGTACGCTGAGGAAAACGAACAGGATACACAGGAGAAAAAAAGCAGCGATCCTGATGCCTGGATCTGTCCGGAGTGCGGACAGGAAAACAGTGGAAAGTTTTTTTCTTCCTGTGGGAGTCCAAAGCCGTGAGTAATTAATTCAGTGAGATCGAGCATATGGGATTTTTGATCAATCAAGAGAAGCTGACAGCAGAAGATGCATTTCTGATCTGTGATGTGAATGAATATAAGGGCGTACAGAGGGTTGCGGGTTATGTTGCGGAAGATATGGAAAAAGTCTTCGGCGCAAAGCCCGGGATCGGTCATGCGATCCATCAGGGGACACAGATCGTGTTTGGGACGGCGGGGCGGTCCGAAGTGCTGACTGAGCTGTGTGATTCGTATGGCATTGATCTGGCAGATCTTTCGGGGAAAAGAGAGTGCTACAGGATATTTTGCCCGGCGACGAACCAAAGTGATGATACTTTTTATTCAAATATCCTCGTGATCGCCGGCAGTGATAAACGGGGT
>JAEEKC010000400.1 GCA_016282215.1 Lachnospiraceae bacterium | reverse complement strand
GTACTTGACCATATTCGGGATCGTGGATTCGTATCCGTTCTTTTTCAGTTTTTTGACAATGCTTTCGGGAGACTTGATCCTGGATTTGATGTGCTCGATGGGATTATACTGATGCACATGCCCGAACTCATCATTCAGGATCTCCAGTTTTGTCCCTATTTCCTTCAGCGCCGAACTGTAAACAAGCTGTACTTCCGCCCAGTTGTCCACATCATCGCGCATATCCGGTATATATTCCATCTCTTACCCACTTGCCGCCGCTGCCGGCGACGTAACCCTTTCTGATAAATCATAGAAAAAATACATACATAATTAGGATATCATATTTCTTTTCTCTTTTCAATTTATCATTCATTTATCGGATCTATATTTTCCCACAAAAAAACTAATCATCCTCGATCACTTCGATCTCGAGGTAATCAAAATCGATATGCTCAATAAAATGATCCTGGTAAAAACGCGTTTTTGACATTTTTTGAAACTCTCTCACGGTTTTGTCCAGCCAGATGGGTTTTGCCAGGTCAAATGCCAGGCAGCCCTCTTCAAGAGCGGCGAACACTTTTTGTGTCCGCCGTCTGTCAGAACTGTCCTCACAGACAGTATCCTGTAACATATGTCCGTCCTTGAACAGTTTGATCCATAATCGAAACATGGATGTCCCTCTTATAAAAACATAACGCCGCGCTCTTTCGCGTACTCCACGTCCTTTTCCGGCCAGATGGATGCCTGTACCTCTCCGATATGCGCTTTGCGCAGGAAGAACATACAGATCCTGGACTGTCCGATGCCGCCTCCAATGGTGTAGGGCAGTTTTTTCTCAAGCAGCGCCTTCTGGAAAGGCAGACTTGCGCGCTCAGGACAGCCTGCCTTGTCAAGCTGCTCCTTTAAGGAATCTTCATCCACACGGATTCCCATGGAAGAAAGTTCCAGCGCCATATCCAGTACGGGATAATACACAATGATATCGCCGTTCAGTTTCCAGTCGTCATAGTCAGGTGCACGGCCGTCATGCTTCTCGCCGTTGGAAAGAAGGTCACCGATCTGCATGATAAAGATCGCACCATATTCTTTCGCTGCTTCTCTCTCCCGCTCTTTGACCGTCAGATCCGGGTATTTATCCAGCAGCTCCTGTGATGTGATAAAGGTGATCTCTTCCGGCAGGAAGCACTCAACATAGTGATATTCATTTGCCATGAATTTCTCGGTCACGCGAAGCGCTTCATATACGGATTTGACAACCTCCCGCAGCGTCTCTTCATTGCGGTCTTCCTTGCGGATCACTTTTTCCCAGTCCCACTGGTCTACATAGATAGAATGGATATTGTCGGTATCCTCATCCCTGCGGATCGCATTCATATCGGTGTAAAGGCCTTCACCAACTTCGAAACCGTATTTGCCCAGCGCCATACGTTTCCACTTAGCCAGGGAATGCACGATCTCCGCCTGCTTTTCATTCTGCTCCTTGATGCCGAAGGAAACGGGACGTTCCACGCCGTTTAAGTTATCGTTCAGTCCGGAATCCGGCTCTACAAAAAGGGGCGCGGAAACGCGGGACAGATTCAGTTGTGTGATCAGCTCACGCTGGAAAAAATCTTTGACTCTTTTAATCGCTTTTTCTGTGTCTTTGATGCCCAGAGAGGATTTATATCCTTCCGGGATTGTGATTTGGCTCATGTTATTTTACCTCTTTTTTATTATTTATAAGTCGCAGTTATTGACCGTTCTCGGGAACGGAACGACGTCGCGGATGTTCGCCATACCGGTTAAGTACATCACGCAGCGTTCAAAGCCCAGGCCGAAGCCGGCATGACGGGTGGAACCGTATTTACGAAGATCCAGATAGAATGCGTAATCCTCAGGATTTAAGTTGCATTCCTTCATACGGGTCATGAGGATATCATAATCATCCTCTCTCTGGCTGCCGCCGATGATCTCGCCAATCCCGGGAACCAGGCAGTCCATAGCCGCAACGGTCTTGCCGTCCTCGTTGAGTTTCATGTAGAAGGCCTTGATCTCCTTGGGATAATCGGTCACAAATACAGGTCTTCCGAATTCCTTCTCTGTCAGATAGCGCTCATGCTCTGTCTGCAGATCGCATCCCCAGGATACCTTGTAATCAAACTCATCGTTGTGCTGCTCTAAGATCTTGATCGCGTCGGTGTAGGTCACATGTCCGAAGTCCGATTCCATCACATGCGTCAGACGTTCTTTCAGACCCTTGTCCACAAACTTGTTAAAGAATTCCATTTCCTCCGGTGCGTTCTCAAGCACATAACGGATGATGTATTTGATCATGCTCTCAGCCAGGATCATATCATCCTTCAGATCAGCAAAAGCGATCTCCGGCTCGATCATCCAGAACTCCGCCGCATGACGGGTGGTGTTGGAATTCTCGGCACGGAAGGTCGGTCCGAAGGTATAGATGTTCTTAAAAGCCTGCGCATAGGTCTCGCCGTTGAGCTGTCCGCTGACGGTCAGGTTTGTGGATTTTCCGAAGAAGTCCTGCGTGAAATCAACGCTGCCGTCTTCCATCTTCGGCAGGTTGTTCATATCCAGCGTCGTCACCTGGAACATCTCACCCGCACCCTCGCAGTCACTGCCCGTGATGATGGGCGTATGTACATAAACAAAGTTTCTCTCCTGGAAAAACTTATGGATCGCATAGGCGATCAGGGACCGCACGCGGAACACTGCTTCAAAGGTGTTGGTACGGGGACGAAGGTGTGAGATCGTCCTCAGGTATTCAAACGAATGGCGTTTTTTCTGCAGCGGGTAATCCGGTGCACTGGCGCCTTCCACCTGTACTTCGGTTGCCTGGATCTCAAAAGGCTGCGGTGCATCGGGTGTCAGGGTAAGAATGCCCTTTACGATCAAAGCTGCACCTACGTTGCTCTTGGAAATGTCGGCAAAATTGTCAAGTTTATCTGAATACACGACCTGCAGCGGCTCAAAAAACGTGCCGTCATTGATCACGAGAAATCCGAAGGTTTTTGAGTCGCGCTTTGAACGCAGCCATCCGCCGACGGATACTTCCTTTCCTGCATACTTTTCCGTTTCCCGGAATAAATCCCGGATGTTTGTCAGTTCCATTTCTTTCTCCCTTTCTTAACTTAAATATATCAATATCATTCGTTTCGGCTCCATGCGCCATTGCATAAGCCGCTTATGAACTTGTTACGACAGATTCCTCCACGCTGCAAAAGCAGTCAGGATCTGCTTGTAATAACGGTTCGCCGTCTCCTGTCCGAAAGCATGGACAAGCGAAGTATTCAGCGTCGACTTATCATTGCTCTCTAACATGCAGGCATACAGTTTCCTGTATGCGCCCGGCTGCAGCCCTTCTGCCTTCAGGGCATTTCGCACCCGTTTTTTCACTGATTCCGGTACGGTAGGCTGCTTATCCCCGCCCTCCGTCGCAGGTGTTGTCTCTTTGCTTTCAGCAGCTTTCTGATTCGAGGGCGCAGATGCACTTGCACCTGCATTGTTACCTGCCTTCTTTTTCTTTGCTGACTTATCCGTCTTATTTGCTGCATTATCCGTCCCGGCCGGATTCTTACTATCCTTTGATTCCATACCCGCCGGGATCGCGGTCACTGAATCTTCAGCTGTTTTTTGTTTCCGTCCTCTTCCGGTTTTCTTACCGGCATTCTGATCTGCGTTTTTCTCAGCCTGTCCGTTCTTTTTCTTCGGCTCAGACTTCTGATTGTTCTGATTACCGTTTTCCTTTGCTGCACTCTGTCCGCTCTGTGCGCCTGCGACTGCCGTCTTTGCAGAGCTCTTTGCAGCCTTCGTTTGCGCTCCGCGCTTCTTCGGTGCATTATCCTCGCCGGTCTCTCTCGCCAGATTGTTGACACGCAGGATCTTTATGGATCGCTCCGTCCAAAAATCCACGCAGGAGTCAAACCCGCTGTCCCGGCTGACGATCACGTACTCGTCATCAGAACGCTGTGCGATCAGGTACCCAAGGTAGGTGGTCAGCTGAAAGTCCAGATAATTCTTGGCTGTCTTTGTGGTCCGGACAAACTCTACCGCTGCCGGCGAAGAAGTGATCCTGACCATATCCTCAAAGGGAACAGAGCCGGTTTTCGGGCCGTACAAAATGATCAGCCGGTCCATGGGACGAAGCTGCTCGATCCCGGCAATACCGCGGACACCCGTGTTTTCATAATCAACTAAATAAAGTGACATATACTAAAAATCCTTTCTAATTCATATCAACTAAACCGCTTCGCTTAAAAATCCGATCCCGTTCTAATTCATATCTACTAAACCGCTTCTCTCAGAAATCCGCTTCCTTCCCAGACCGCTTTGCGAAAAAGTCCTTCCACAGATCCGGATGGAACAGAATCAAAATCGGAAACAGTTCCAGTCTTCCTGCCAACATATCGACCATCAGCACCAGTTTTGCAGGAACCGAGAAAAATGCAAAATTCCCGGTGGGACCGACCATGGAAAGGCCGGGACCGATATTATTGAGCGTTGCCGCCACAGCCGTATAATTGGTCAGCATATCGTTCTCATCAAGTGACACAAAAATGACCGAAATCCAAAACAGAAACAGATACGTGATGATGAACACGTTCAGGGAGCGGAGCACATCATGCTCAATGGGCTTATCCTCGTACTTGATCTTTTTCACACTCTTCGGATGGATATAGGACTGCAGCTCCTTTTTCAGCGTCCGGAAACCAATGAT
>JAEEKC010000399.1 GCA_016282215.1 Lachnospiraceae bacterium | reverse complement strand
TGGACTTGCTCATCTTCTCGCCGCCCTGCAAAAGCCACGGATGGCCGAAGATCTGCTTTGGCAGCGGCTCACCGAGGGCCATCAAAAAGATGGGCCAGTAGATCGTATGGAAACGGATGATGTCCTTTCCGATCAGATGCAGGTCAGCCGGCCAGTATTTTTTGTACAGATCCGAGCTGTTTCCTTCTGCATCATAGCCGATGCCGGTGATATAGTTAGAAAGCGCATCCAGCCATACATAAACCACATGGCTTTCATCAAAATCAACGGGAATTCCCCACTTAAACGAGGTACGGGAAACACAAAGGTCCTGAAGCCCCGGCAGCAGGAAATTATTCATCATCTCATTCTTGCGCGATACGGGCTGGATGAACTCGGGATGGGTATTGATATGCTCGATCAGCCTGTCGGCATATTTGCTCATCTTGAAAAAGTATGCTTCCTCTTTTTCTTCATGTACGGCACCGCCGCAGACCGGACACTTTCCGTCCGCAAGCTGGGACTCCGTATAAAAAGCCTCGCACTCCGTACAATACTGCCCTTCGTATGCGCCTTTGTAGATATCGCCCTGGTCATAGAACTTTTTGAACATCTTCTGGATCTGCTTTTCATGATCCGCATCCGTGGTACGGATGAAACGGTCGTAATCCGTTCCCATCAGATCCCACAGGCGTTTGATCTCACCTGCAGTCATATCCACGAATTCCTTCGGGCTCATTCCTTCTTCAATGGCCCTGGTTTCGATCTTCTGTCCGTGCTCATCGCTTCCGGTCTGAAAATGCACATCAAAACCGTCCGCCTTCTTATACCGGGCAATGGCATCTGCCAGAATGATCTCATAGCAGTTGCCGATATGCGGCTTGCCTGATGTATAGGCAATTGCCGTTGTAATATAATACTTTCCTTTATCTGCCATTTGCTTCACTTCCTTCCGGCCCTTTCCCACACTGATATTGCCGTGTGAGGGGCTCCTGTCTTCTTATTGTTTTGCCGCTGCCAGCAGTTTTTGCTTCAGCTGGCCTTCGATCTGCTGCAGTTCAACCTCTGCGGCACGTCTCTTCTCTTTGCCTTCCTTCTGGATCGCAACAACCTCGTCCATGGTAGAGATGAGAAGTTCGTTTGTATGCTTGAGGGTTTCGATATCCACGATGCCTCTCTCGGATTCCTTCGCGCTGGCGATGGTGGCCTGCTTGAGGGCTTCTGCATTCTTCTTGAGCAGCGCATTGGTCATATCGTTGACTTCGCGCTCTGCCTTGGCTGCCTGGGTGGAATGCTCTACGCCGATGGCGATGACCATCTGATTCTTCCAAAGCGGAATGGTGTTGACGATGGTGGACTGGATCTTTTCCGCCATCATCTGGTCAGCGGTCTGTACCATACGGATCTGCGGTGCTGTCTGCAGCGCGATATTTCTGGTCAGCTCCAGATCATAGATCTTCTTTTCAAAACGGTCACACTGGCTTGCAAGGTCTTTTGCTGCCTGCGCATCTTCCATCAGACCGGTCTGTGCGGCTTTTTGCTGAAGTTCAACCAATGTGGTGGAACGAACTTCATCAAGGCGCTTCTTGCCGGCTAAGATGTACATGGTCAGTTCCTTGAAATATGCCAGGTTCAGATCGTACATCTTGTCGAGTACATCGATATCCTTCAACAGTGTGATCTGATGTTTTTCCAGCTCATGGGAGATGGCATTGACGTTGGTCTCAACCTTTGCGTATTTTGCCTTCATCGCCGTTACCTTATTGGCACTCTTCTTAAAGAAGGCGGAAAGACCCTTTTCTTCGTTATCGATCTCAAAACTCTTCAGTTCCCCCACAAGACCGGAGATCATATTGCCGACTTCGCCCATATCCTTGGTGCGCACATTGCCGATGGCTTTCTGTGAAAAATCAGCCATCTTCTTCTGTGTGCCGGCGCCGTAACTCATGACAGCTTTCGCATTCGTCAGGTCGATCTGCTTGGAAAAACTCTCTACCTGCTTGGCCTCTTCAGGTGACAGGTTGACTTCCTCCGGACGAACTCCCTTCTGCTTCATCAGTGCCGCAGTCTCATCGGAAACCGACATGGTCGCCTGCTTAAAAGCCTTTTCTGCTTCGGATACGTCGCTGGATAGTACGACCTCCGTCTCCTCCTCTGCAGGTACGTCAAAAGTCAGTACCGGTGCGGTAGGTGCTTCCACGATGATGTCTTGTAAATCTTCTGCCATGTTTTTTTCCTCCTGAATTTATTATTAATTTTTCGACTATATACTTATCCTATTTTTGATGCAAAGGGTGGTTCTTTAATCCTCATCCGGATCGCCGAATACCAGCCCACTGGGCGGTGCCAGGTCATCGATGCTAAACGGATCGTCTTCCTTTGCCGTCCCCGCCGTGGACGAAGGCGACGCTCCTACATCTGCATCCGAAGCTGCTGCGTTGGATGCCCCGCTGGCCGAAGCCGTCTGACCGGCCGCTGCCACTTGCTGGGCCTTGATCTGCTCTCCCGTCAGGCCGTCCTGCTGCAGCATATGCTTCATAACCGATATATCGGATGAAACATCCCAGGCCAGGTCTTCAAAGAGACTGTCGAGCAGTTTTTCAAAGGCATCATTGATGACATCCATTGCTTCATCGATCTCTTTTTTCGTATTGGTGATATTGTCTCCCACCTGGGGCTGCTTATCCACCTCGGTGTATGCAGACAGCAGTTTTTCCGTGGTCGGCAGATAATATTCCATGAATTTTCTCAGGCTCTGCGCGGTCTCGGGTTTCTTCTGCACCTGTTCAAAAATGCGGTACATGATGTTCTCTAATCGATAAAGCTTGTCGCTCATCTCCGTATCGGGGATCAGCTCATTATATTTGCGGACTTTCTTTAAGTATTCATTTCCTTCAGCCAACAATGCCTTGACAGTCTCGTCGCCGCTGGTCTGGGTGAAATAATGCTCTCTCTTTTCGTCCTCTTCCTGCCGCTTTTTATAACTGTCAGCTGCTGCGCGGTATTGATCGTATGCTTTATCCGTGAGAAGCAGCATCTCCTGATCATCATCCATACGCGCTTTCGGCAAAAGTCCCTGCCGCATCATCTTCTGCAGCTTCTTTTTCAGCTCCTTTTCCTTAATGCCCAGCTTTGCTGCCAGCTCCGGAATGGAGAAAAACTCGGCATTGCCTACATATTTACCATAGGAATAATACTCATTAACCGTGTCTTTTCTGTGTTTCCCATTGGAAAAAAGCACTCCGGAGACACCGGTAAATCCGGCAAATCCGATCAGCGGGATTAAAACGCCGCCTGACAACACGCTGGCCAGGCCGCCTGCCATGGCCGCTGCCGCTGTGGCGATGCCGGAG
>JAEEKC010000398.1 GCA_016282215.1 Lachnospiraceae bacterium | reverse complement strand
TCTCTGTTATCAATGTGGTGTCAAGTGTGGGCGATTCGGTGTCAAGTGTGGGACGGTTCGGTGTCAGATGGGGACGGTTCGGTGTCAGATGGGGACGGTTCGGTGTCAGATGGGGACGGTTCGGTGTCAGATGGGGACGGTTCTCTGTGACAACCTGTATTGCAAGGTTGTCAGAGAGAACCGTCCCCAATGACACCAAGAGAACCGTCCCCATTGACACCGATCACAAGGTTGTCAAAAAGAACCGTCCCCATTGACAACTACTTGATCTTAACTGACTTCGGTTTTCCGGAATTTTTCAAAATATTCTTATAGTATTTCGCTGTCCCCTTCGGCACTTTGACCACTGCATTTTTCGGCATGCCGCTCAGGGATTTCTTGGCAAAACTGTTCTTTGCGAGTTTTTTGGCCTTGATGTCAAGCGTCTTGAAACTGCCGCATCCCTTGAACAGGAATTTGCCGAATTTGATCTTGCCGCTTCTGACAGTCACTTTCTTTAATTTGGTGCATCCGCTGAAAGCTTTATTATCGACCTTCGTGATATTCTTGCCAAGGTCGATCTCTTTGACTTTCTTATTCCCCTTGAACGCCTTCGGATCCAGCTTTGTTACTTTGTAAGTCACGCCGCCTTGTTTGATGGACGCAGGTACCTTGATCTTGGCCGCTTTCGCATTCGCGGGCTTCACAAAAGTCACTTCTGCCTTTTTCGGATCGGGATCTGTCACCTTGAAGGTTCCCTGCTTTTTCAGCTGGATCTTTTGCCCTGCTTTCACAGCAGGCTGCGTCTGTTCCTGCGGCTGCTGGGTCTGCGGCTGCTGGGTCTGCTTATTATCCGTGCCTGCGGGTTTAGACGGTGTTTTGTTTTCGCCGCAGATCAGGCAAGTGTCGGTTCCGGGATCATAAGCATGGATATGCTCCATATCCATATACGCAACATTCATGTAATACTCAGCATCATTTCGACCGAGCAAGAAATAAATGGGAACTCCCTTTTCACATAGATAAATAAAATCAAAATTGTAGCTTCCATAATAATCATCTTCATAACGGACAAAGTATCCGTTACTGTCATAAACGTAGCAATTCGGATCTATGCCACTAGGTCCTACCGGATCTTCCGCTTCAGAAGAATAAATTCTGAGAGCACCTGTTTTCTCAGGAAGAAAGGCATACAGAGAAATGTCAATGCTATCACCAGTCTCCTGTCCCACTACGAGTTGTTTTCCGGCCACAAGCTTTCCTGCTGCATTTTCCCATACCTCTGCAGTTAACCCGGGATCATCTTCCTCAGGAAGTCTATACTCTTCCTCCACGTTATTTCCATATCGGTCTATTACCTTGACACCATAAGCTGTTTTCGCATTTTCCATGTCTACGGAATAGACAAAACCTTTTACATCCGGCATATCGATATAGGGATTCTCCATGGAATCATAGTAGTACCACTCCGGTTTTATGCCGGTCATATCTTTCGCATAAACTGTAACAAATAAACGGATCTGCCCTTTGGTCGCTGAAGTCACGCTCTTGCCTGTTGCATCGATTGCCAGAAGGTTGACTTTCAGTTGATTATCCACAGCTACAATACAGTCTTTTTCAACTGTGATCTCTCTCGTTTTTTCATCAAATGTTGCGTTTGCGGTAATGCAGCATTGATATTCTGTATACTTATCAACCGTAACACTGAGCTTATTCTGTGTTTTTCCCTGCAACTGCACATATTGATCTTTTGCCTTATCATATACATACCATTGATAACCTTTCACACTGAAATCAGATACAATATCAGTCTCATAACTCGGCTCTGCCTCCAGGACTACTTGCGTACCATAAGGGACTGGCCTGGTATGGTCTGTGATGTTTTCTCTTTTTGAGCCTTCGCCTTGATAAAAGTTTATACTGACGGGCAGATTTTCATCCAGCTTAATCGCTTCAGCGGTAAACGTATAGGAGTACCTTTGTCCATCCTTTTCTGCAGTACCCAAAAGCCGGAACCGGACATCCGATCCATCTACTTTTCGCTTCATTGTCTGACCGGTTGCACCACTGATCGTTACCCATACTTCGCCTTCTTCACTATCTTTCAGTTCTTCCCATGTATACTGAACTGAATCGTCATTTAAATCAAATGTATAACCATAAAATGTACCCTGACTGACTTTTTCATCGTCTTCCTCTGAATATATATAGGGGTTCGCCGTGAGTTCAATCTCATCACCTGTATCACAATATTCTTCAGATTTAGTGATATCGCCTAGAACTACAGATACGATGTGCACATTGTATTCAGCGTAGGCTGTGTAATCGAGTGTGCCTTCATCATCCAGATCGACTGCGCCGGTAACCGCACAGCGATAGGATTCAATGTCGCTGCTTAAAAGTACCTTTGTTTTGAATGTGTCACTTGTCGCACCATCGATCGCTTTCCAGGACAGAATATCTTCTTCCCTGTCTTCTTTGGACTTGTAATAACCTTTTTCCCATTGATACTTATAACCACCGGTGATCTCATACTTCGGATGCTCGTCAATGAGTTCTCCGTCATTATCCCATTCCCGGTCCATATTCACTATCGGAGTCACTTTCAGCTCGGCCTCATAGCCCGCAAGTTCATATAAGGTTGTACTCTCCGCTTCATTATCCAAATCGGCATACGCGAAGAAAGGTGCCTCCGGGGACACAGTTATTCTCGGACCGTTCATGGTCTCTGAATAAACGCTGTTTCCTTTGCTCATCGTGCAGGTCACCTCGCAAAAATAGGTCACCTCACTCTCTTGTATGGTGGCTGTGCAGTTTTTCTCCTTACAGTTATATGTATCTGTCACTTCGATTCCATCTTCGCCTTCATACACTGTATACCACTGATAGGCATAACTTATCTTATAATCTTCATCGTTGATAAGGGTGTCAGCATAGTCGCTGTTTCGCGTCTCAGCCAAAAGCGTTATCTTTTCTCCCTGTATCCCATTAAGTGTCATCTCACTCTCAGTGAATTCGAACAGAGAATACATTTTGAGCGTCAACCTATCTGATGTCGATACATAGGAAAACTCCCGGGCATTAGCACCCTCACCCTTTATGACCGGAACTGTCGCTTTGCAATAATAGAATTGCGGCTTTTCGGTAACCTTCCGTACCAGGCTCTCAGTAGTCTCACCTGACAAAGTTTTTTCTTCGTCTCCTATGATTTGATACCACTGAAAACTTGCTTTCTCCGGATCGACCGTACAACCATATACTTCGTTATTGCTATTTTCTATTATCTCGCACCTTATGGCTCTAGAATCTCCGACTTCTCCCTCCTGTATATTGATATCATCTACAGTACCAAGCCGGAACGGTTCATACTCCCCGTCTACCGAAAAGCAGACTTTTTCCTCCATGGTCTGATCATAATATGGATCTCCTTCATCAACATCAAGTTGATAGGTGATCTTGCAAAAAAATTTCAGACTGCCATTTTCCGATTCACCATAAGTAACCGTAACACTGTCCTTTTTTTCATCCGATAATGCTGTCTCATCCGTAACCTCGATCTGACTCTCCTCATCGAACGGATCCGTCTCCCAGTGCGTAGTCTCCTTATACCATTGATATTCAACCGTTCCTTCTTTCGGCTTATATCCATCCATTTCAGCCCTCAGACCAACCGCAAGTTTTACACTATCTCCCTTGAGCACAGAATAATGCTCAACGCCATCCGCAGAACCAAAGATGCTCAATTCATCAGGCTCTTCAAAGATCGGATCATCAACGAACGGGTCTTCATCGTCCTTTTGTGCTTCCATCGATTCATCGGCAGCCTCAGATGACGGAGCCCCGATGGTTCCTACTCCGGGCAGGGTGACAACCATCGCCGCCGCAAGCAGCATTGTCAACAGTTTCTTTCTCATGTCAATTCCTCCTTAATCTGGTAGTAGTTTATCAGTAGTCCCCCTCAGGCATCCCCTATCATGAACTGCTTTATGGACCCCCGGAATGGACCCCCAACTCCGTCCCGGGGATCCATTTGGGTCATTTCACGATCTTTTGCTTCTTTCCTTTGATCCCGGCTTTTCTCAGGATTGGCTTATAGGCGCCCAGTTTCTTTTTTGGCACCTTCGCCTTCGCTTTTGCATGGATTCCTTTAAAAGCATTCTTGCCCACGGTTTTCTTTTTCAGCTTTGTCGTCTTGATCACGACCGTCTTTAACTTCTTGCAGCCTTTGAAAGCCTCTTTGCCGATCTTTTTGACATTCTTCCCGATGGTGACTTTCTTTAATTTCTTCTTCCACTTGGAAAAAGCCTTCGGAC
>JAEEKC010000397.1 GCA_016282215.1 Lachnospiraceae bacterium | reverse complement strand
GCGCAAAGATCCTGTTTCTGACCAATGCATCCGGCGGCATCAATAAGACCTTCTCGGCCGGAGATCTGATGCTGATCACGGATCACATCTCATCCTTTGTGCCGAATCCGCTGATCGGACCTAACGACTCTGACCTTGGGGTACGGTTTCCGGATATGAGCAGCATCTATGATAAAGAGCTGTCCGGCATTATCCGCCAGGTATCCGTTGATGAGCGGATTCCCATTCAGGAAGGCGTGTATATCCAGTTTACAGGTCCTTCCTATGAGTCACCGGCTGAGGTGCGGATGGCCGGGATCCTGGGCGCGGATGCTGTTGGAATGTCTACCACAGTGGAAGCCATTGCGGCTAATCATATGGGAATGCGGATCTGCGGTATCTCCTGTATCTCCAATCCGGGAGCAGGGCTTTCTGCTGAACCGCTCAAGCACGAGGATGTACAGGCAGCAGCAGATGCAGCAGCACCGCTGTTCAAGAAACTGCTGACAGAGAGTATCATCCGGTTCGGAGAAGTGTGAGATGTAACCGGGGATACCATGACAGAGGTGATGAAATAGTGGTAGGAATATTCGGAACCGAAAACTGTTGATTGGTCTTAAGGAGACAATATATGATCGATGAAAACATGAGAGATGTCCTCATCCGGCATGCCATGGAAGCAAGGGGAAGAGCCTATTGCCCTTATTCGAAATATGCAGTCGGCGCGGCACTGATGAGTGAAAACGGCGAGATTTATGAAGGCTGCAATATCGAGAACGCATCCTATGGCGGAACGGTCTGTGCAGAGAGAGTTGCGATCTTCGGCGCAGTCGGAGAGGGGATCAGGACATTCCGCGCCATTGCCATTGTGGGCGGACCGGCAGACAATGGTGCAGCCGGAGCATCCGAGAACGGATTTGCTGTTCCGGACAACGAGCCTTTTGCATGGCCCTGCGGATTTTGCAGACAGGTGATGCGCGAGTTCTGCGATCCTGAGAGTTTTCAGATCATTGTTGCCAGAAACCCGGAGGATTACAGAGTCTGCACATTAGCCCAGCTGCTTCCGGAAAGCTTCGGACCGGAGAATCTCGGGAAGTAGGGCTGTGAAAAGATAATTCCGAAGGATACAGAGCGGGAATGATATTGGTTTACATAACAAATTTGGCGACGCCATAAAAAATGTGCTATCATAGATAGGGACAATCAAAATAAGGAGTCATCATGAATACCAGATTTTACAATGCAAGAATTTTAACGATGCAGGAGCCTGTAAGCGTACTGGAACATCAGGAGCTGTGGGTGGAAGGAGAGAGGATCCTGTATATCGGTCCGGAGCGTTCCGAGGAGACTATGGAAAAGCTTCTGATCGAAAAAGGAAAGGAAGACCTGAAGTGGGATAAGCAGATCGACTGCGGCGGAAACCTGCTGATGCCGGGCTTTAAGGATGCTCACACCCATTCAGCCATGGTGCTGTTCCGTTCCTGCGCAGATGACGAGCCATTGGCCGGCTGGCTGGAAAAGAACATCTTTCCTGTGGAAGCAAAAATGACCGGGGAGGACTGCTATGAACTGACAAGGCTTTCCGTACTCGAATACCTGACCAGCGGTGTGACGGCGGTTTTTGACATGTATCTGACACCGGAAACGATCCAGACAGCCTTTACGGACTGCGGCATGCGAAACGTCCAGGTTTCCGGCATCAATAATTTCGGTCCCGCCATCGAAGTGATGGAAGAGCGCTACCATAAACTCAACGGCGTAAATTCTCTTTCTTCTTATATGCTCGGCGCCCATGCGGAATACACCTGCAGCTTCGAGCTCATTGAGCAGATCGGGGATATGGTCAGGCGGCTGAAGGCACCGTTTTTTACCCATAATTCCGAAACAAAGGCTGAGGTGGACGGCTGCATCGCGCGCTATGGAAAAACACCGACGCAGCTTTGGGCATCCGTTGGAGCTTACGATTTTGGCGGCGGCGGATATCATATGTGCTATATGTCCGAAGAGGATTTTGCGATCTGCAAAGAGAAAAAACTCACCGTTGTGACGAATCCGGCCTCCAACCTGAAGCTGGCCAGCGGCATTGCGCCGATCAACCGGTTTTTGAAGGAAGGGATCCCGGTCGCCATCGGAACGGATGGTGCAGGATCCAATAACTGCCTGGATATGTTCCGGGAGATGTTCCTCGTAACGGGTCTTGCAAAAGTAACGGAAAAAGATGCCTCAGTCGTGGATGGTGTCGATGTATTGAAGATGGCAACGGTTAACGGCGCTTTGGCCATGGGACTGACGGACAGTGATGTGCTGGCGGAAGGCAAATATGCGGATCTGATCATGATCGACCTGCAGCAGCCGAATATGCAGCCAATCCACAATATCCCGAAGAACATCGTATACAGCGGCAGCAAACAGAACGTGGCTATGACCATGATCGCCGGCAAGATCCTGTATGATCATGGAAGATTCAATATCGGCGCGGATCCGGACGAGCTTTATGCCAAGGCTGACACGATCGCGCGCAGGCTGTTTTTATAGAAAAATATATGCGACCGCCCGATCTGCGGCGGTCGTTTGAACGAATCGGTAAAGTCCGGCATGAAAACACAAAGTCGGAAAACAGATGATCAAATAAGCGAAAGATTATGGAATACATCATTTTATTTGCGGTTCTTTTCCTGCTGCTGGTCATTTATTTTGTCAGAAATATGTATGAGGAAAAGAAGAAAAAAGCAGCATTTGAAAGATCACTTCGTACGAGATATGGCAAGCATCCTGCGAAACGATATCCGGAGGGGAGAATGCAGTCTCTAAAAAGACATGCTGCGCGTTACATTCCGAAGGGATCGGGGGGCAGCGGTAAGCTCTCATTTCCGGATGGCGTCGCGATCCCAAAGGATTTAAAGCCCTGGGGGATCCCGGTCTCTTTCGTAGATGATATTACCTGCAACGATCTGGATCTGGACGGGCTTTTTCAAAGGATCGACAGATGCTACAGTGCAACGGGAGAAGAGACGTTATACCGGATCCTGAGGAATCCGGTTTTTGACGAAAGGCAGTTGAAAAGACGGCGCGAGCTGATCAAATACTTCATGGAACATGAAGAGGAGAGAGTCAGACTGCAGATCTACTTTGCAGGTGTGGGAAAAACGGGCAAATACTCTGCCTTTGATTACCTTGACAGCGTCACGGAATTAGAGCTGCAGAGCAACAAGCGTCATATTGCGGTGCTGGCTTTTATGGCGGCATCCGTTGCGATCACTTTTTTCTCACAGGGGCTGGGGATGTTCCTGCTCATTGCACTGATCATCTATAATTTCCTGACCTACTTCAAAGAAAAAAAGCGTATAGAACCGTATATTACTACCTTCGGTTATTTCCTGCGCATTTTGGAGGCGGCAAAGCAGCTGGAGGGTTTAAGTATCCCCATCCTTTCTGAGAATATGGAGCGGATAAGAAAGAGCAGGGAGTGTTTTCGCGGGTTTGCTAACTTTGCTTTCTTTTTAACGGGGCAGAATGACGCGTCAGGAAGCCCGATCGATGTCGTTTTGGAATACCTTCGGATGGGACTGCACCTGAATCTGATCAAGTTCAATACCATGCTCGAGCAGGTGCAGAAAAATCAGGATGCCATCGAGACCATTCTATGGGAGATGGGTTATATCGAGGCGATGATCTCTGCGGGAGAGTTTGCAGAAAGCCTTCCGGAATACTGCTTCGGAGAGCTTAGGGAAGAAGGCAGGGTGCTGGAAGCGCGGGAGATCAGCCATCCGCTGATCGAGGATCCGGTTTCCAATGATATCCGTCTTGAAAAAAGCCTGCTGCTGACGGGATCGAACGCTTCGGGAAAATCCACGTTCTTAAAGACCATTGCCATTGCCCAGATCCTGACGCAGACCATCGGCGTTGTACCGGCGAAGGTTTTTCGGACAGGCTGCTACAGAGTGTATACTTCCATGGCGCTGCGGGACGATCTTTCCGGCGGCAGAAGCTATTTCATCGTAGAGATCGAATCCTTAAAGAGGATCTTAGATGCAGCGGGAGAGCCGGAGCAATATCCTGTGATGTGCTTTATTGATGAGGTGCTGCGCGGTACCAATACGGTGGAGAGGATCGCAGCGTCTACAGAGATTTTGTCAGGTCTTGACGAGCAGGGCGTTTTTACCTTCGCGGCGACACATGATATTGAACTGACATCGCTTTTGGAACAACAGTTTACGAACTGTCATTTTACGGAGACAGTCAAAGAAGGGGATGTGCAGTTCAGTTATAAGCTGCACCGTGGAAGAGCGCAGAGCCGGAATGCGATCCGCCTTCTCGGTCTGATCGGATATGATGAGGCCATTGTCGGGCGCGCAACAAAACGGGCAGAAGATTTCATCGAAACCGGGGAGTGGGCGTAAAGATACGGAGCCGGAAAACAATTGACAAAAAGTAGATTACTATTCACAGTAACACCACACTGTCATCACGCATCCACGTGCTTCGCACTCTACGGTCACAACGTGTCTGGATGCTCGATGTGTGTGAATAGTAACAAAAGGAGTGCAGATGAAAGTAACAATTTATACAGACGG
>JAEEKC010000053.1 GCA_016282215.1 Lachnospiraceae bacterium | reverse complement strand
GTTGTGAAGATGTTCAAGGCAGCAGGCCTGAAGAAAGCGACATTTAAGTTCAAAAAGGCTAAATAAACCCAAACAACTCCTTTCATAAGATACCCAAATGTAGAAGCGCACGGCGTCCATTTCGTAAAGAGGTGGGCGCCGCGCCGCGCTTTCGGAAAAAACACGAAAACCCTATTGCGCCCTGTACATAAACCATGTAAAATTGTAACTATTCAGAACCATGCGAATTTTCAAAAAATATGCGATTTGCGCGAGCAATGAGGAAAATGATCATGCTTGCATGTATCATTTGACGAATGCCGTGACAGTGTCAACGTAGTTGACACCGGCGAATGGGTTCTGAATAGTTATAAATAATCTCATATAAGGAGCATATTATGGAACGAATCATTGAGATCCTGGAAGAAATCCTGCCCGGAGAAGACGTAGCAAATGAAGAGTCGTTAGTGGATGATAACATTCTCGATTCTTTTGCCATCATATCCCTGGTATCAGCTTTGGAGGAAGAGTACGGTATCGTCATTTCTCCGGCAGAACTGGTGCCGGCAAACTTTAACAGCGCTGCGGCGCTTCATGAAATGGTGGAAAGACTGCTGGATGAGTGAGTCTTTCGCGAGGGGATCTGCCTATGAAACAATGGGAAAGCGGAGATGAACTGTTTGAAGCATCACATCTGACCATCCTGCTGACTTTTTCTGTATTCTCCGTCATTCTGATCGCTGAGTCATTATTGTTATCCTGGGAACGCTGGCCACTTGTGATCGTGGCCGGCGGTATTGTGATGTGCTGGATTTTGCATATCAGGGATTCCTTAAATCCGGTTGCAAGGATCTGGATCTATTCTGCCATGATCGTTTTTGACCTGTTCTTCTATGGCAGTCATAAGACCAGCACCTTTGACCTTGTGGCAGTGACGGCAGTTCTGATGATCCTGATCACCATCACGGGCATGAAACATCTGATCACTTTTTTCCAGATCGTATATTATATTACCATGGGTTATGGACTGATCACCATGTACACAGACGGAGATGCCTTTGACAGCCTGATCATCACCAGGGCGGCTCTGCACTGTGTGGTCATTACAGTGATCGGTATCATTACCAAATGGATCATCGGCAAATGGGAAGCCGTGATCCGCAGATCCGACACCGAGATCGAAAACCTGACTGACGCAACGGAAAGGCTGAATGATTTTCTGGCAAACGTTTCTCATGAGATTAGGACGCCCATCAACGCCGTCATCGGTCTGACGGGTATTTGTATCGAGAGTGAACAGGATCCGGTGATGCTCGATAAACTCAGCGACGTGCAGCATGCCGGCCGCAGGGTGGCAGAGCAGATCAGCGATATCCTGGATTATTCTGAGATCGACAGAGATAAGCTGGCAAACAATTACGAAGATTATATTTTATCTTCCGTACTCAACGATCTGGTCACGGAGCTGAGAGTTTATAAAGATCCGGATATTGAACTGGTCATTGATGTGGATCCGACCATCCCGGCCATGATGAATAGTGATGTTTCAAAGCTGCGTAAGATCTTAAAGCATTTGATCATGAACGGCCTGAAATATACCAGGGAAGGCGGCGTCTATGTACGCATTGCGCCGGAGGAGCAGGACTACGGAATCAATCTCATGATCGAGGTGACGGATACCGGTATCGGCATGACGCCCGAAGAGGTGGAACGGATCACCGAGCGCTTCTATCAGGTGGATTCCGGCAGGGCAAGACAGGGCGGCGGCCTCGGCATCGGCATGTCCATTGTCTATGGTTTTGTATCGGCCCTCGGCGGTTTTATGATGGTCGAAAGCGAAGTGTCCAAAGGCACGACGGTACGTGTCAGCGTTCCGCAAAAGGTGGTGGATCCATCAAGCTGTATGTCTGTCAGAAGGCATGAGAGGCTCTGCCTCGGCGCTTATCTGCATTTTGATAAATTCGAAAATCCCAGTGTGCGTGAATACTATAACATCATGGTTCGCAATATCGTCAAGGGACTCGGCGTCCAGATGCATCGCGTGGACAATGCGAAGGATCTGAAAAAACTGATGGATTCTACAACGCTGACCCATCTGTTTGTCGGTGAGGAAGAGTACGAAACCGTTGCAGATCTGGTAGAACCCATGGCCGGCGACATGATGGTGGTCGTGGTGGCAGACAGCAGTTTCCGTCTTCCGAAAGACTCCAGGGCAAGGATCATGGAAAAACCGTTCTACTGTTTCCCCGTGGTCACGGTCCTGAATATGGAAAAGGGCGGACCGGATCAGGTTCGCGAAACCATGTACTGCGATGGTGTCCGCGCACTTGTTGTGGATGATGAGCCTATGAACCTTGTGGTGGCAAGGAATATCTTCGGCCGTTATGGCATGATCGTGACCACCGCGGCATCCGGACAGGAATCCATTGACCTTTGCAGAGAGCGTGAGTTTGATATCGTCTTTATGGATCATATGATGCCCGGCATGGACGGCGTGGAGGCAATGAAACATATCCGCGGCGGCGGCAGCCGCAAGAGGATGGATATTCCCATCGTGGCCCTGACTGCCAATGCAGTCAGCACGGCGAAAGAGATGTTCCTGGCAGAAGGTTTTGACGGATTTGTTTCCAAACCCGTTGAGCTGGTGGAACTTGAACGCGTCCTGAAAAGAGTGCTTCCCGTTTCCAAGA
The DNA here is from genome assembly GCA_016282215.1 of Lachnospiraceae bacterium. Lineage (GTDB taxonomy): Bacteria > Bacillota > Clostridia > Lachnospirales > Lachnospiraceae > RGIG7926. Next base: position 21,955 of record JAEEKC010000053.1, on the reverse strand, counting down.
TCACCTATGGGGAAGACCGGCATGCAGTGCGGGCCAATCTGGTCCAGGGCGGACCCTCGCAGAAAGAGATCGAGCAGCAGCGGCAGGAACAGGCCGAGAAGATCACGGACTTTGAACGGCTGGCGGCCCTTGGTTTTAATACGGATATCGGGCTGAAATACAGTGCAGGCGATGCGGAGTTTTACAAAACCCTTCTTTTGCAGTTTGTGGATGAAGCAGATGAAAAATGCAAAAGCATGCTGACCTTCTGCGAACAGGGTGATCTGGATAATTACAGGATCGTGGTGCATGCCCTCAAATCAACCTCGAAGATGATCGGACATATGGCTTTTTCCGAAAAGGCAAAAGGACTTGAGCAGGCGGCAAAGGACGGCAACAAGACCTATATCGAGCAAAATAATAAGTCAGTGATCTCGGAGTGCAAGGAATTGGCGGAAGGCATTTCGGCGATCTATAAAAGCTCGGGTGACAGCGCAGATGATGATGAGATCATGGACTTCATGCCGACATAAGAGTATCAAAAGGTGTCAATGGGGAAGGTTCGGTGTCAAGCGGGGACGGTTCTCTGTGACACCCTGTTTCTCAAGGGTGTCAGAGAGAACCGTCCCCATTGACACCATGAATAGTAAAAATATACTTGCGAAAAGGATAACAACAGTGTACAATGGTAGAAGTTTGGAACAAGGGCGTTCATCCTGCGGGATAGGAGCGCCTTTTTTTATAGCGTGGAGTTACTGTGAATAGTAGCAATAATGTAACAGAAAGGAAAACGAAGATGACAAAAGAAATGGTAACAGAGGAAGTTAAAAACCAGGACGTGGAATTTATCAGGCTCCAGTTTACGGACCTTCTGGGCAATCTGAAAAACATGGCGATCACTTCTTCGCGTCTGCCAAAGGCGCTGGATAATTCCTTCATGTTTGACGGATACTCCATCAGCGGCTTTTCCGCCATCGAAAGGGCGGATATGTTCCTGTACCCGGATCCGGCAACTTTTGCCATCTTTCCATGGCGTCCCCAGCACGGAAAAGTAGCAAGGCTGATCTGTGATGTTCATACCAGGGACGGACAGCCCTTCTCGGATGATCCCAGGTTTATTCTGAAAAAAGCCATCGAGAAAGCAAAAGAACAGGGCTTTTCCCTGATGGTTGAGCCGGAATGCGAGTTTTTCTTATTCCATACCGATGAAAACGGACTGCCCACCACCCTGTCCCATGAGCAGGCAGGTTATCTGGATCTGGGCCCGCTGGACCTTGGTGAAAACGCAAGGCGTGATATTGTACTGACGCTCGAGGAAATGGGCTTTGATGTGATCGCTTCCCATCACGAACTGGCACCGGCGCAGCATGAGGTGGATTTTGCGGCAGCTGAGGCTCTCGAAGCGGCAGACAACATCATGACCTTTAAGATGGTGGTACGCACCATTGCGAAACGCCACGGACTGCATGCAACCTTTATGCCCAAGCCCAAGACCGGTGAGAGCGGCAGCGGTATGCATTTAAAACTGACTCTGATGAAGGACGGGAAAAATGCGTTCGAGGATGCGAATGATGAAAAAGGCCTGTCCGAGACCGGCTATCACTTTATCGGCGGTATCTTGGAGCATATCCGCGGGATCTGCGCGCTGACCAATCCGATCGTCAATTCCTATAAGCGGCTGCTGCCCGGCTTTGACGCGCCCACCAGCGTGGATTTTGAAGACCTGACCGTGGAAAGTCCCCTGATCCGCGTGCCCTGTACCGGCGGCAGCGTAGAACTTCGCAGCCCCGACTCTGCGGCAAATCCCTATCTGGCCATCGCTGCCATCCTGACAGCAGGCCTTGAGGGCATTGAGAAAAAGACTGTGCCTGTGAAAGGACATAAGGTGGATGTTTCCCATCTGCCGGGGTCTTTGAATGAAGCGATCGATGAAATGGAAAAAGACGCCCTGGTAAAGGAAGTATTGGGCGAAAGCTGTGCGGCAAAATATATCGCTGCCAAGAAAGCAGAAGCGGCTGAATATACAAAGCAAGTGACTGCGTGGGAACTGGAGAACTATCTGAACAGGTATTGATATGCCCGGAATCATTGTTGCCCTGCCAAAGCTGCAGGATGCGAAGACAATTAAAAACCTTCTGGTGCAAAATGGCTTTTCGGAAATCGTTGCGGTCTCCTCAGGTGCGCAGGCCATCTCCAATGCGGATTTTATGGAAATGGGTCTGGTCATCAGCGGCTATAAACTGCCCGATATGATCTATTCGCAGCTTGCGGAGGATCTGCCCCGGGATTTTAAGCTGCTCCTGCTGGCTTCGGGAAGAGTGCTTGCCGAGCGCAGTGATGAGGATATCGTATCACTGGAAATGCCCTTCCAGGTGCATGACCTGGTGGGTACGGTGGAACTGATGATGGGAGGCCTTACTTTAGAGCGCCGTAAAAAGAAGGCTGTGCCGAAGAAACGCAGCCCGCAGGAAGAGGCGCTGATCAACGAAGCCAAGGCGCTGCTCATGAGCCGCAACAACATGAGCGAAAAAGAGGCGCACCGCTATATACAGAAACGGAGCATGGATGCTTCTACATCCTTCGTGGAGATGGCGCAGATGATCCTGGCGATGCGGTAATAAAGACTGTGTGAAGTAATATGCGATGCGGTAACGTAAAGAGTGTGAAATAATATGCATTGCGATAGTGTAGACAAAGGCTTCCCCCATTGGGGTTGCAAAGCGCCGGTGGCGCTTGCCCTGCATGGACCGAGCCGGAAGGCGAGACGGCTGTCAGCGAAGCTGACGGATGAGGGGCTGTCTGGTAGCCGAAACATACGAATCGCAAACGGGAGGAAACCATGAAATTTACGAAAATGCAAGGCTGCGGCAACGACTACGTCTATGTCAACGGCTTTGAGGAACAGATCGCAAAGGACGAAAAATCCGACCTTGCCCGCCGTATCAGCGACCGGCACTTCGGTGTGGGAAGCGACGGTCTGATCTTCATCAATCCCTCGGACATCGCGGATTTTGAAATGGAAATGTATAACGGAGACGGAAGCCGGGCAGAGATGTGCGGCAACGGGATCCGCTGCGTCGGCAAATATGTTTATGACCATGGCATGACCAAGGGCAAAGAATTTACGGTGGAAAGCTTCGGCGCCGTCAAACATCTGACAGTTGTGGAAGAAGAGGAAGGCAGGGCAAAAACCCTGCGGGTGGACATGGGCTCTCCGATCCTTGAGGCAGAAAAAGTCCCGGTATCTCCGAAATATTTTTTCGTGGATCCCGCAGAAAGCGTCGTTGACGCCCCCATCGAAGTGGACGGAAACGATTATCACGTCACCTGTGTTTCCATGGGAAATCCCCATGCGGTGGTTTTTATCGAGGATACGGACAGCCTTCCCATTGAAAGCATCGGACCGAAGTTTGAAAACCACGAAGCATTCCCGAACCGCATCAATACCGAATTCGTACAGGTGATCGACAAAGGCTATGTGAAAATGCGCGTCTGGGAGCGGGGCAGCGGCGAGACCCTGGCCTGCGGCACCGGCTGCTGCGCGACGGCAGTTGCCTGTATCTTAAATGGAAAAACCGAAAATAAAGTGACCGTGGAAGTTCTCGGCGGCAAGATCGAGATCGAGTGGGACCGCGAAAAGAATGTGATCTACATGACCGGTCCGGGTGTCACCGTATTCGAAGGAGACTATGAATGAGGGGCTTAAAGTTTTTTTGATCTATAAAGGAGGAACCAATGTTTACCATCAACGAAGACTATCTGAAATTGCCGGGAAGTTATCTCTTCTCCGACATCGCCAAAAAAGTGGCGGCCTACAAAGAGGCAAATCCTGAAAAGGAGCTGATCCGCCTCGGCATCGGAGATGTGACACAGCCCATTGCGCCGGCTATCATCGAAGCGCTCCACAAAGCTGTGGATGAGATGGGACAGGCAGATACCTTTCATGGCTACGCACCTGATCTTGGCTATGAATTCCTGCGCTCTGTGATCAGCAAACAGGATTACAAGGCAAGAGGCTGCGAGATCGAAGCGGATCAGATTTTTGTTTCCGACGGCGCTAAGTCCGATTCCGGCAACATTCAGGAGATCTTCGGAAAAGAAAATGTGATCGCTGTCTGCGATCCCGTCTATCCCGTTTATGTCGATTCCAATGTCATGGCAGGCCGCACCGGCGAATATGACAGCAGCGCCGGCACCTGGTCAAAAGTGGTCTATATGCCCTGCACAGCGGAAAACGGCTTTGTACCCGAGCTGCCGAAGGATAAGGCAGACATCATTTATCTGTGCTATCCCAATAACCCCACCGGCACGACCTTGGAAAAAGCAGAACTGCAAAAGTGGGTAGACTATGCAAACGAAAATGGTGCTGTGATCATTTTTGATGCGGCTTATGAAGCCTATATCAGTTCCGAAAATGTGCCCCATTCCATTTACGAATGCGACGGCGCTAAGACCTGCGCCATCGAGATCCGTTCCTTTTCCAAAAATGCGGGCTTTACGGGACTGCGGCTCGGATTTACGGTAGTGCCGAAGGAACTGACCTGCGGCGGCACACACCTTCACAGCCTCTGGGCCAGAAGACACGGCACCAAATTCAACGGTGCGCCCTATATCGTCCAGCGCGCCGGCGAAGCGGTATACAGCGAGGCGGGAAAAGCAGAGCTTCGCGAGCAGGTAGCATATTATAAGAAAAATGCGGCTACGATCCTTGATGGCATGAAGGATGCGGGCTATGAAGTATACGGCGGCGTGGACGCCCCTTATATCTGGCTGAAAACACCACAGGGTATCAGCAGCTGGCAGTTCTTTGACAAACTCTTAAAAGAAGCCGGCGTTGTGGGCACGCCCGGCTGCGGCTTCGGACCTTCGGGTGAAGGGTATTTCCGCCTTACCGCATTTGGTACTTACGAAAATACCTGCGAAGCGATCAACAGGATCAAAGGGATGTGACAGGCATAGAAAACGCACGACACCTCTGCGGAAGGAAATACCTTCCTGCAGGGGTGTTTTTTACGGTTTTCTTTTTTTGTTCTTTTTGATATACTTCAAGACAAATGCATCATATCAACCAAATGCGGCTTTTAAGGGGATCGCAGGTATGCGTTTGAACGGGCAGTGTAAAGTTCAGTATGAAAATACAGTACAGAAAACCATGGATCATATAAAGGAGCAGGGGAAGATGAGGGAAAGCAGCGAAAACAAAAGTGCGAAACAGGGGAGTTTCAGACAGGCAAAGGAGGCCTTGCTGATCTTCTGTATGATGGTCCTGACATGTATCATGTCGGGATTTTTCTGCGCAGATACCTATGCGGAAACCAAAACCACGATCAAAGGTGTCACCATTGAGGTGACAGGTCATAACAGCCATCTGGCGCATAAGACGGTTCCGCCCATGGAGGCCGTGATCACGGATGCGACACTTTCGGGAGGCGATCTGACGTATGAAGAAAAAGACAACCTGAAGCTTGCCGGCTATCAGGGAGTGATTTCCGTAAAGGCCTGCTATTTTTACGATCTGGAAGATCCGGACAAAAAGCCTGTTGCTCCGGGAACCGTCATGGTGGTGGGAAAGAGGTATCATATCAGGCTGCAGCTGGCGCTGGATGATGCGCAGCATTTTGAATTTGCCGCACCTGAGGATTTCAAGGTCTGGTTCTATGATCCGAGCATTACGTCCTTTGATACGGGTCAGTTAAAGAATGATGACGGTATCTACATGGATCTGTGCAGCAAGTATTGTGATCTTGCAGGCGATGAAATGATCGAGCAGGTGAATATCCTGTATGAGGCGGACAAGATCCCTGACTGCTTAAGTAGTGGCAAGAAGGAAAATACCTTTATCAGCGTCCCTGAGGGACAGCATTATTCACTGGTTGGCGACCTTCGCTGGTATTTTTATGATCCGGATACAGGCGTCTGGGAAAGATGCAGCAGTGACACGGATGAGCTGTGCGCCGGTACGAAATATAAGGTTGATTTTACCATACAAGGCTCCATAGGAGGTATCGTAGGCGGCGTGGAGCAGCCGTCTTATGTATTCTATGAGCCGACCTTTCTTGTCAACGGAAAGGAAAGCGACAGAATAGAGATCACGTTCTTTTCAAAGAATCAGATCGGGATCAGTCTGATTCTGGATGAGACACCGAAAGCCCCTTCCAGGATCAGGGTTTATAAGGATCCCGCCGCAACGGCAGAGATAGCCTACAGCTGCGTGGATCTGAAGGAGTACTCTTTTGGCGGTGTTACGGCTCAGCCGCAGTCTGTACCCGGATTGTCTTATCGGGAGTCAGATCAGACCCTGATGATGAATGGTTACAACGGTTCCACCATCTATGTGGATCCATCGTCGGAGATCAGGCTGGGCTATATGGATGTGCTGACGGTAAGCGTGGAAGGAAACAACACGATCAAACCGCAGCGACCTGCCGGTCTGGGGGCAATCTTCTGCAGAGGCAGGCTCACGCTTAAGGGAAGCGGAAAGCTTACGATCGACTGCAGCGATCTGGCGCAGGAGACCGGCTGCCCGCCGATCCTGTATGCTGCGCAGATCGTGCTGGACGGTCCTGAGATTGAATTTGTAAACTGCGGTCCTATAGAGCTGATCAATGCCGACTGCACAAGTATTCTTCAGTGCGAAGCAAATAGTTACAAAGGGCTGGTTTCCTTCCGCTCAGGCAGCATGACGGCACAGGCACAGGAAGTGGCATTATCGAAGGACATGAACGGTTATTATTTACCTGTCTGTGCGCAGTCGCCGGATGGTGATGTTGAGCTTTACGGCGGCAGCGTCAAAGTTTGTGCACAGAACAAAGAAGCGCTTTCGGCTTATCCCCACGCATTTTTCAATGCAAAGGACTACCTGATCTTTGATCAGGCCGGTGTCAGTATCCTGCGCGGCGATAACGTAGATACGCAGGCGCCGCTGTATTCAGGCGAGCAGAAACTGGCAGCTTACAGGGATCATGTGCTCTATGAGCTTGATACACAGAAGATGACCGCCTGGCTCTATGACTGCACAGATGCGGATGCCTCGCTGACGTCGCTCCCGGAAACCATATCGGTACCGCAGGTCAGCGCGCAGCCCTTTACGGTCAGATCAGCAGTGGTCAATTTCCTCTCTGCGCCGCTGTATACCCCTTCTGCACAGGTCGGCAGCAGGATCGCGAAAACGGTGGATATTAAGAATTTCCGGGAAAAAGGCGAGATTGATAAGGATCAGCAGCTGTCGAATCTGGTTTACTATGAATTCAGGAACTATGACAGTGCCTTTGATGATAAATATGATTTTTCGGTGGCGACGGATACGGAAACAAAACAAAGGACTTTTTCCCTGCTTCCGACATCGGACACAGAGGGAATCCGGGTGGTAAAGCTTTCGCAGGATACAAAAGACCTCTATACGAATGTTGCAGAGTATTATGATTCCGTACTTTTCATTTTCGGTGAAAAAAGCACCCATGTACATGAGTGGTCAAGGCAGTGGACTTATGATGCAGCCCATCATTGGCATGAGTGCAGCGCAGCCTACTGTACAATAAAAAAAGACGCGAATAAAAGCGGCTACAGCATGCATACATTTGGCGACTGGATGGTACTCACTCCTGCTACTGCGCAGTCTGAAGGCCTGAAGGAAAGAACCTGCATCTGCGGCTATAAACAAACCGCAAAGATCGAAAAGCTGCAAGAAGAAGGGACGGCCGGAAACGGCGGCACGGGAACCGTGGATGGGAATGCTAAAGACCTGAATGAGACAGTAAAAAAGGGAGATGTCATAACAGACAAAAAGGCCGGCGTTATTGTAAAAGTAATTTCCGTCAAAGCGAAAAGCGGAAACGTTACGATCATCGGGACATCCCGTAAATCGGCAACATCCCTGACTGTTCCGGATACGGTCAAGCTGGGCGGGAAAAGCTTTCAGGTGACACAGATCGCGGCAAATGCTTTTCGGAAAAACAAAAAACTGAAAAGCATTGTCATTGGGAAGAATGTCAAAAAGATCGGAGCCGGCGCCTTCTACGGATGCACGAATCTCAAAAAGATTAAGGTAAAGACCACGTATCTGAAGAAAAAAAGCGTCGGAAAGAACGCCTTTGGGAAAATCCATGCAAAGGCGAAATTCAGTGTTCCCAAAAAGAGGCTTTCCTCTTACAAAAAGATACTGAAGAAAGCCGGAGCAAAGGGGAAAAAGCAGAAATTCGTCAGGATCAAATGATGAGAGAGAGTAAACATAACTTTTCACAATTCATAAATCGTGCTACAATAAAATACTACCCTGAAACGGGAAGAAATAAAACAGACAGACCATATTTGAAATCATTAGGGGATATACGAGGCGCACATCAGTGCAGGGTGAAAGGAGTTACAGGATGAAAAAAGAATGGAAACGGTTTTTATCACTTGTGTTGTCAACCGTCATGGTTTTGACAGCCGTCCCGACAGGTACGGGGCAGTTGGAGGTCAGGGCCGGTGAGCCGGATCCGCAGGGCGGTGTTTCCGAAAACGGTGGGGCCGAAAATGGTGTTTCCGAAAATGGTGGTTCCGGAAACGAGACACAGGCGACTTTGAGCGGAAACGGAACAAGCGAAGACCCGTATATCATCGCTAACGATGAGGACTGGTCTGTTTTTGCCGGGCAGGTAGCGGATGAAAACGATACCTATGACGGTAAATATTATAAACTCGGCAGCGATATTCATATTACAGAGCCGGTGGGATCTGAAACGCAGCCGTTTGAAGGTGTTTTTGACGGCGACGGGAATACGCTCGATGTGACGATCGAGGATACAACGCACCATGGAACCGCGCCGTTCCGGTATGTCCAGGATGCGACAATTCAAAACCTGACTGCCACCGGAAGCGTAAACGGTACGCTTCATGCGGCCGGCCTTGTTGGGTTTTCCAAGAAGGGATCTGACAAGACCACGATCTCGGACTGCTATGTGGATGTGGATGTAACTGCCCTCGTGGCTGATAACGACAATACGCATATAGGCGGCGTGGTCGGTCACGGATTAACATCAACTATGGTATTTAAGAACATAGTATATAGTGGGGATCTGACCAATATCAGCAGCTATGCAGGCGGTATTTTGGGCTGGTGCAGTAACAAGAGCGAAACGAATGTCAGTTTCAGTAATTGTCTCTTTCTCGGAACCTATACGGGAACTGGCTGGGTTGGTCCCATCGGCCTGAAAGAAGGTCCGAAAGAAAACTACGTTAAGTATACTGTTGATGAAAAACTGTATTATGTTGCGTACGATGGGATGAAAACAATTCCGGACAATTATCACGAAGTTTTTTTCCCAATCTATAGAGTTTACAGGCAGCCGGAAGGTTTTTATGAAACAGTAGAATGCGCAGATCACAACCAGTATTATTACAAGAGGAACTTGAGCTTTGTTAATCTCAGCAGTTTTTACTATGTCGGAGAAACACCGGCTCCCACATTGAAGATCGGCAATACCGTACTGACTGAAGGCACGGATTATGTGCTGAAATGCAGGAAAGGTGAACAGATTTATACGGATCTGACAAGCTTAACGGAGTTTGGAAACTACACTATCATAGCAGAAGGCATTGGGAACTATGCCGGGTCGGCTGAGGGCGCGACGTTTGAGATGATCAAGGCGCCTCAGGGAACCGGAACAGAGGATGATCCATATCTGATAAACACGTCAGATGACTGGAATGCGTTCGCTACCATGACCGCACAGGGGACGAATACCGGTGCATATTATAAACTGACTGCAGATATTGAGGTTTCGAAAACTGTCGGAACACAGGATCATCCGTTCAAAGGTGTGTTTGACGGTGGAAATAAAACCCTGAACGCACAGATCACGGATACAGCGAATATGGGTACGGCGCCTTTCCGCTGTATACAGGATGCCGTGATCCAAAACCTGAAGGTGACAGGATCGGTAACCGGAACGATCCATGCTGCCGGTCTGGTGGGTCTGTCCAAGCGGGGGAACACGAAAAACACGATCAAAAACTGTGTGGTCGGCACCAATGTTGCCGTCAATGTACCAAAAGCGGGAACAGACGATTATCATATGGGCGGCGTGGTCGGCCACGGATTTACCTCTGTTCTGGAAATGGAAAATGTCGTCTATAGCGGGAATATGTCAAGTGCAGGGACTAAATATGCCGGCGGTCTGCTGGGCTGGGCAGATGGTTCAACGCTCAATCTGAAGCACTGTCTCTTCAGTGGTACTTATACAGGGAATGCAAAGTTTCATCCGATTGCGGTCAAAAACCAGGGTGAAACGATGACGGTTTCCACGGAAGAGGTCTATTACACGCAAACCCCGATGAATAGCATTGGTTCCGGCTATATCGCGGCTGAGGGGGTACGGGTATACAGCGAGCCGCAGCAGGAGTTTTGTCAAAAACTGACCTTTTTGGATGGCAGTTCGTATTACCGCATAGCAGAAAGCGTTACAAATGGTCTCAGAGAAGGCTATTTTGTAGAGGAAGGGGAGTCATTCACACCGCAGCCCACAGTAACTTGTGACGGAGAGGTGCTGAGTGAGAACGACTATACAGTTACTTACTATAAAGACGGCAGCCAGGTAAATACGCCGCTTCCTGTAGGAACCTACACGATGACGATCACAGGAAGTGGTAATTACGCGGGAAGCGCGGAAGGTTACGGGTTTGAGATAAGCAATTCGGTAAGTCTGCATGGTGAAGGAAGTGAAACTGTGCCTTATCAGATCACATCTGCGGCTGACTGGGAGCTCTTTGCAAAGCAGATCAAATTCGGAAATGATGAAGGAAAATATTTTGAGCTGACGAATGATATTTTGGTGACCGATGCAGTTGGTGTTCAGACAGGTCCGTTTATGGGAACATTTGACGGAAAAGGCCATACGCTGACAGTTTCCATGAATGACATATCACATACCGGTACGGCGCCTTTCCGGTATATCAAAAATGCCACGATCCAAAACCTGACCGTGACGGGAACGGTAACCGGTACGGCTCATGCGGCCGGACTGGTGGGCTATTCCCTGCCCGGAAACGGTAAAAATACGATCAAAAACTGCGTGGTTAAAACGGATGTGGATGTCAGCACAGCGACAAACGGCAATTACTATATGGGCGGTGTGGTCGGCCACGGTTCAACGTCCGTGCTGGAGATGGAAGATGTGGTCTACAGCGGTCATATGACAAACGAAGGGGATAATGCTGTCGGCGGCTTATTGGGCTGGTCAGGCAGCGCAACGCTTAATCTGAAGCATTGTATCTTCAAAGGTACCTATGAGCGACAAAGCGGATCGGGGACATTTTATCCGATCGCGGTCAAGGATAAAAGTGCAAAGGTGACCGCATCAGTAAGTGATGTATATAAAACGGTAAATCCGCAAAATGAAGATGTTTCGTATCTTGCCGCTGACGGAAGACCGGCCACGACAGGGCAGGCGAATAGTTTTAACAAAAAACTGACCTTCCCGGATAACAGCACATATTACTATGTAGGGTTTACTGAGATCGGCAACGGACAACCGGCTTATGCTCCCGTGGGCACGGATCCCGAGCTTACGGTGACTTTTGACGGAGAGACACTGACAAAAGATCAGGACTATACGGTTTCCTTCCAAAAAGACGGCGTGGACGTTTCATCGCCCCTGGCAGAAGGAACGTACACCATGACTATTACGGGAATGGGAGATTATGTGGGAAGCGCGGTAAGCGATTCGTTTGAACTGCGGAATTTCCTTGCGCAGGGTAACGGAAGCGAGCAGTCACCCTATAAGATCACATCTGCGGATGACTGGAGCGTTTTTGCAAAGCAGATTTCCTATGGGAAAGACGCGGATAAATATTTTGAACTGACAAATAATATCGACGTAACGGAAACGATTGGAAGCAAGGAGTATCCGTTCAAGGGTGTCTTTAACGGAAATGATCATACACTGACGGTTTCCATGAATGATACATCGAACATGGGTACCGCGCCTTTCCGGTATATCGAGGATGCCACGATCCATAACATGACCGTCGATGGAACTGTCAACGGATCGATCCATGCGGGCGGCCTGGTAGGTTTTTCCGTGCGCGGCAACAGCAGTAATACGATCAAAGACTGTATCGTGAAAACCGATGTGACCGTTAATGTACCGAATGGGAGCAATTTCCATATGGGCGGCGTAGTCGGTCACGGATCAAAGTCTGAATTGTATCTGGAAAACATTGTATATTCCGGTCATATGAGCAATACCGTAGATCCTTCCGTTACAAGTGCTGTGACTGCGGCAGGAGGAATTGTCGGCTGGTCCGATACAGGTGCAAAACTGCATTTTAAGAATTGTCTTTTCACCGGCAATTATGAGGGAGGCAATGTTTTCCACCCGCTTGCGCTCAGAACCAATGGTAATTCTGTCACCAGTACGGTGGAAAATTGCTATACCACTGCCGAGGCAACGATCGAAAAAAGCGATAAGCGATATGTAAATGATATGACAAAGGTTTATGAACAGCCCCAGGAAGATTTTTGCAAAAAGCTGGAGTTTTCTGATGGCAGTTTCTATTACTATGTCGGAAAAACGGTGATCGGCAGCGGACAAAAGATTATTTATATCGCTGCAGGTTCGAATTATGATCCGGGTGTGACTTTTGACGGCACGGCGCTGACATGCGATCAGGATTACGAGGTTTCCGTCCAAAAGGAGGGTGTGGATGTTACCCAGCCTCTGGCAGAAGGAACTTACGTACTGACCATTACGGGAAAAGGAGAGTTTGCAGGAAGTGCGGTGAGCAGCGAGTTTCAGCTGCGCCATGTTGTTGCGCAGGGAGATGGAACAGCGCAGTCCCCTTATCTGATCACATCTGCGGATGATTGGAACGTTTTCGCGAAGCAGATTTCCTACGGAAAAGATGCGGATAAATATTTTGAACTGACAAGTGATATCGAAGTGACGCAGACTGTCGGAAGTGAGTCATATCCGTTTAAGGGCGTCTTTGACGGAAAGAGCCATACACTGACTGTATCCATCACAGATACAACGAATGTGGCCACGGCACCTTTCCGACATATCAAAGATGCCACCATCAAAAACCTGACAGTAGAGGGAACGGTTACCGGAACGATCCATGCGGCCGGTCTGGCAGGTTATTCCTGGCCCGGTAATGATAAAAATACGATACAAAACTGCGTGGTTGACACAGACGTGGTTGTGAATGTGCCAAATGTGTCGAACTATCATATGGGCGGCGTGGTCGGCCACGGAAAAACTTCTGTCCTTGTGATGGAAAATGTGACCTTTACAGGAACCATGTCAAGCAGCGGAAGCTATGCCGGCGGTCTTCTTGGATGGTCTGACGGATCCACCTTGAATCTTGATCGCTGCTTCTTTAAAGGTTCCTATACGGGAAAAGCTGCCTTCCATCCGATCGCAGTCAGAAACAACAACAAAACCATGACGGTTACGGAAAGTGACGTTTATTATCTTGAAAAGCCGGTCAATATAGCAGGTAAAAATATTGCGGCGAACGGCACGCCCGTTTATACGAAGCTGACGGAAGAAACGCCCATTTTAACAAAAGAGACTCTTTTCGATGGGAATGAGTACTATGTTGAAAAAGCACTCACTGTAACCGGTGTGGATGATGTATATGTCTGCACGGGCAGTCCCATTTCCATCACGCCGCAGGTAACGTTTGGTGATACGTCCATGACGGCAGAAAGTGACTACACGATCTCCATCTATAGAGATGGCCAGGCAGATGCTGTCACGCAGGTCAAAGATGCCGGACGTTATACGATAGAGATCAAGGGTATTGGCAATTATTACGGTTCTAAGAAGATATCCTTTACAGTGACATATGAGGGAGAAGGAAGCGCCGAATCACCGTATCTGATCAAAAACGCTGCGGACTGGGATCTGTTTGCTGAGGAAACCGCGAAGGGAAAAAATACTGATAAGCACTATCGGCTGGTAAATGATATCACAGTCAGCACGATGGCAGCATCGTCAGACCATCCTTTCAATGGTACTTTTGACGGAAACGGAAAAACCCTGACCGTTCATTATAATGTCGTGGATGAGAAAGATGCAGCGCCTTTTAAGTATATCAGTTCGCCAACCATTAAAAATTTGCGGATTGCCGGTACCATTGAAACGAATGATCAATTTGCAGCCGGCCTGGCAGGCCATTGTAACGGAGCGGCGCATATTGAAAACTGTGTCAGTGAAGTTACCATCATCAGTACCAGGGATGGTGACGGAACCCACGGCGGCTTTATCGGCGTCATAAACGGCGGCTATCATCCGGAACTTAGGAACTGCTGTTTCAGCGGCAGGCTCTTAGGGCCGGATACGCATTCATGCGGCGGCTTTGTCGGATATAACTCCGCAAATCCGCATTTGTATGATTGTATCTTCTGTCCGAAGGAAGTGACCTTCAAGACGGATCATGCATTTACTTTTGTCCGGGTCAATGACAGCGGAGCCAGTGCCGTGGTCTATTATACAGACTGTTATTACACGACTCCCTACGGACGTACAGCCGGAACAAAAGCTTATGAACAGATGGAGGAAAATACCTTCTATCGTGCTATCAGCGTTTCGGACAATACGGTATTTGCACCTGTGGAATTCGAGATGACAGGTGTTGAGACGAGTTATATGCTCGGAGATGCCACCGGCATTACACCGGTCATCAAAATAGATGGGAAGGATGCAGTGGCCGGTTTGGATTATACACTGACACTGGATGACGTGGATGTGACCGGTCAGGCAGATTTTGACATAGCCACAAAAGGGACACACACGCTGGTGATCACCGGGATCACCTATGCAGGTTCCATCGAAAAAAAGATCACTGTGTCATCCGCTCTTCAACAAGATACGGACGGGAACTATCTGATCGAAGATGTTTATGACTGGCACGCCCTTTCGCTGGAAGTGGCAGGGGGGAATACGTTCAGCGGGAAAACAGTAAAACTGATGAATAACATTACCGTAGATGTTATGGTGGGCGGTGATACGGCCGAGACAGCCTTTGCCGGCACCTTTGACGGAAACGGAAAGAAGATCACCGTGGATTATAAGTCGAGCGAGGAACGCTGCGGTCCCTTCATGAGCTTAAACGGAGCCGTGATCAAAAACCTGACGGTAGACGGACAGATCGTAGCAAAGAAGAAAATTGCGGGATCCATAAGCTGCTATAACTATGGCAACACGACCATCACAGACTGTACGGGAAGCGTTACGATCAAGTCTGTATTTACCAGCAGCGATGACGGAACCTATGGCGGCTTTGTGGGCTGTAATTATGATTCAGGGAAACTCGTTTTTGAAAGATGTATCTTTAACGGAAAGCTTCTCGGAGAAAATGCCTCGAAAAACGGCGGTTTTGTCGGCTACAACAGAAATGATGCCTCCGGCAGCATTCGCTATACGGACTGTCTGTTTGATCCGCAGGAGATCACCATGAGCGCATCGGAGAGTGCGGTATTTAACAGGCAAGGTGATAACGCGAAGTCTGACGCCAGCATGTTTACGAGAACCTATTATCTGACAGCTTACGGAAAAGCACAGGGGCAGCGGGCCTTTGCCGGAAGCGACACGGATGGGGCCATGGCCTATGTGGACGACGGCGGAAGCATCAGGTATACAACGCTGTTTGACGGGAAGGCTTATCTGATATCGGGTGATGTCAAGATCAGCGGGCTTTCAGAATGCACAACCAATGATCTTGCGCACTTCGATCCGAAGGCGGTTGTGACTTTTAACGGAGAAAGATTAACGATTGGTACGGATTATGCACTTGATATCACCAAAAAGGGTGAAACACAGACCATCGATTCCTTTGCATATGATGTGCAGTATACTGCCCATTTCACCGGCGTTGCGAACTATTACTTCAAAAAATCCATAGACTTTTATGTCACACCGGCCCTGCCCGGAAAAGGAACCGAGGCAGATCCGTTCCTGATCAGCTCTGCCGGGGACTGGTCTGTGTTTGCCGACATGATAGGAAAGGGCGTCAATGCGGATAAGTATTATAAACTGACAAACAATATCACAGTGACGGAAATGGTCGGTGACGACAACAATGGCTTCAAAGGTACCTTTGACGGCGGTGATAAAACCATCACCTTCCATCATGTTGCTGTCCGCAATAATACGGCACTGTTTAGCAGGATTGACAGCGCTACCGTGAAAAATCTGGTGATCACAGGAAAGATCACAACCGGATATCAGTTTGCAGCTTCGGTGGTGGCAAGAACCTACGGAAAGTCAGTACTTAACCGTATCACCAGTTACTTAGAGATCGAGAGCACATTTGAAACCGAGCGCGACGGAAGCCATGGCGGTTTTGTTGCTATCAATGCGCCGAGTGCGTCCGTGACGATGGAATATTGCGTCTTCAAAGGAAAACTGCTGGGCAAAAATGCGAAACAGTGCGGCGGTCTGATCGGATATTCGCATAACACGAGTAAGTCGGCACTGAAATTCCAGGACTGCTATTTTGCACCCGCGCAAGTGACCATGTCCACAACAGGCAGCCAGACCATAGTCAGGGTGACAGCATCGGGGAATGGTTATACCGAAACGCGTGTGTATTGCGCATCCTATTTCGGCGGCCATCAGGGAGTTCCGGTGGTTTCCGATGTCTCGGACGGAAGCCTTCATATGGCAGTTACCACGGCGGACGGAAAGACGAACTACGTTCTTTACCATATGAGCGATCTGCAGGATAGATACCAGTATACCGGAGAGAATATAAGTCCCGTGTATAAAGTGAAAAATGCGATCGATAAAGAGGCCGATCTGTCAAATGTCAGAGAGATCATCAGGGATGAAAACGGCGATGCTGTGGACTGGGCCGTGAATCCCGGAAAGTATACGATAACGATCGAAGGCGTTGAGTCAAAAGGCTTTGGCGGCAGCGACAGCGGCGTATTCTATATCTATAGTGAGGAACTGAGTCAGGATGAGAGCGGAAATTATCTGATCCGGAATAAAGCAGACTGGCTGACCTTTGTCCGAAGCGTCAATGTATTGAGTGAGACCTACGAGAATGATACGGTTATTCTGGTCAATGATATCGAGGATATCGATGAGAGTGTCGGAACCAGTGAAGGAAACTGGTTTAGAGGAACCTTTGAAGGGAACGGAAAGACCGTAACAGTCAATCTGAATGATACCACGAATACCGGCACGGCTCTTTTCAGGAACGTTGCCGGCGCCACGATCAGGAATCTGACCGTGGAAGGAACTGTTATTGGAACGACACATGCTTCCGGCCTCATCGGTTTTACAAGGGAAGGCGTGGTCACCGTGGATCGCTGTGATATCAAAGTATCTGTCAGCAATCCGAATACAAGCGGAAACCGGCATATCGGAGGCGTCATCGGACATGGCGTAAGGGCCGATGTTGTATTGAAGGATACGGTGTTTGAAGGAACGCTGTCAAATACCTACCATTATGCAGGCGGCTTGTATGGATGGTGTAATGATTCGGCGAAACTGACCATCGATAACTGTCTTTTCAAGGGAAGCTACAACGGAGGCGGAAAGTTCCATCCCATTGCAGTGAAACTGGATACAGCCACGATGAGAGGAGTTTCGGTCAAGGATGCATATTATACAACACAGGCTTCGACATTGACAAATGCAAGTTACAAGTTAACAGATGGACAGAAGGCTTATCCGGAGTGTCCGGATGATCTGCCGGGACTGAAGAAGAGCAGGCTGTTGGCAGACGGACACATCTACTATACCGTTGATGAGCAGACGATCAGTGAGATCGATGAGTATTATGTCTATGAGACAGCGCCTGTTTCCATTCCGGTATCAGTTAGTTATAACGGCGTGACGCTGAGCAATGGTTCTGATATGGAAATCCTGCTTGACGATACCATCGTGACAACGGACACCGTGACCACGGACAAACTCGGAGAGCATAAACTGACGATCCGGGGCAAACATGATCATGGTTATTATGGTCAGGTGGAAAAAGAGTTTACCGTCATTGCCAATGAAATGAAAACAGATGGGGAAGGGACGGTTCTGATCGAAAATGATGCCGACTGGGCGATGCTGGTCTATGCTGTCAACGAAAGAGGCGATCTTTTTGAAGGGAAATATATTAAGCTTCAGAAAGATATCAAAGCCACAAAGACAGTCGGAACCGCGCAGAATCCATTTAAGGGAAGGCTGCTCGGCGAAGGGCATACCGTGACAATGAACTTGGGGACAACGAGTGACTGCGCAGGGCTGTTTGGTTATGCAGCAGGCGCTGAATTCTATGATCTGGCTATAGACGGACAGATCCGGACAAACCACCAATATGCAGGCGGTCTGATCGGCGAGAGCGAAGGCAAAGTTAAGATCAATACCTGCAAGTTTAAAGGCAGCATCGAAACAGGGGAAAATGCCCGGTATGTCGGAGGACTTGTCGGCCACATAGCGCAAAGCGGAGAAGCAGAGATTACCGGTTGTCTTTTTGACGGCAGTCTGAGCGGAAAAGGAAGTCATGTATCAGGCTTTGTGGGACGCGCGGATGGCGTGGCCGATCTGACAGCCTGCCTGTTTAAACCGAAAGCACTGACACTTTCCGGCGGCAGCGGAAATGATCCGTTTATCGGCTGGGTTGATGGGACTTCGCAGAATGCTTTGATAGAGTATTGTTATTACATGACGGCCATGGGAGAAAACCCGTTTGGAGTAAAGACGCATACCATCACGGCCGGAGAGAATGTTG
Organism: Lachnospiraceae bacterium; assembly: GCA_016282215.1. Taxonomy (GTDB): domain Bacteria; phylum Bacillota; class Clostridia; order Lachnospirales; family Lachnospiraceae; genus RGIG7926. The sequence goes on along the minus strand of JAEEKC010000053.1, from coordinate 3,256 downwards.
CCATGGCAACGTCCGGGGCGTATTGGTATTATCCGCTTACCGGTATCTATATGTATCCCGGCAGAGGATTATCCTATGACAAAGTCCTGTATGCAGGCAGCACAGATCAGCCTAAGCTGGAGCTGTCTTACGAACCGGTCAGCGGATATCAGAACTACCGATTCGAGGCAAGCGCAGGCACCCTTGCATCCGGCACGGATGGAACCTATATCCTGACCATGGAAGATGAGGATGTTGACATTACGCTTTTGAAGGATAAGATCCCTGCTGAGGAGCCGGACATCAAGGCGCAGCCTGCAGACCTTACTCTGACATACGGATATACAGGCGGTAATACAATATCAGTCAATGCTGTGCCCGCTGAGGGACATACGCTTTCCTATCAGTGGTATGTCGGAGAGACTGAAAATGGTGCAAAGAACGCCATTGAGGGCGCAACAAGTGAAACATATACAGTACCTGCCGGCAAACAGGCAGGCGTGACAGAGTATTATGAATGTGTCGTGACAGCTGAGCGGTCTGATAACGGCGAAAAGACAGAGGTAACTTCCGATGTTGCGACAGTTACGGTGATCGCAAAAGAAGTCACCGTGGCCGTGGCAAATAAGGTGAAAGTCTATGGACAGGAGGATCCTGAGCTGTCAGCGGCTGTGACAGGACTTCTGGAAGGGGAGAGCGAGGAACTGATCGCTTATACCTTAAGCCGCGCGGATGGCGAGAATGCAGGTGAGTATGCGATCACGGCAAGTGGAGATGCGCAGCAGGGGAACTATGCGGTAACCTATGTACCCGGAAATCTGACGATCACCCAGGCGGATGCGCCGGTTCTTTCTGATATCACGAAGGAATATTATTTCAAGAGAAATACGACAGAGACTATCGATGTGGCGCTGCTTTTGCAGGCAGCCATCAAGAAGAAATACCCGGCGGCTGTGACCGGTGAATGCATCTATGAAGTAGCGGATGGAGTGACCGGCAGTTATATTGACGGCGCACAGCCTGCTGTCAGCGCAGACGGAAAACTGACCTATACGGTGAAAGCCTCAGGCAGCGGCGATGTCGGGATCAAAGGATCCATGACCGTTAAGATCAGGCCGCAGAACTTTAAGGAGACGCAGCTGAGCGTAAGTTACGAGATCGTAAACAAAGAGATCGTAACGCTTTCCGGGAATTCAGTCGTTGCACTTGTAAATAGTGAACTGACCTATGGACAGAAACTCAGCAGTTTAAGCTTCGGGCCGGCAGTCTTTGTAACAGAGGGCGGCAGCGAGGTAGACGGCACGCTTGCCTTTGAGACACCCGATGCTGTGCCGGACACATCGACGACGAGCGCGAAATGGATCTTTACGCCGGATGAGGCAGATAGTTACATGCGCGTCCAGGGTGAAGTTGAGATCCTTGTCAAAAAGGCAGTTCCGGCTGTGACGGAAGTGCCCACTGCGTCAGGCGGAGCTTACAGCCCGGATAAAACGCTGGCGGATCATGCGATCACCGGCGGCAGCACGCAGGTTGCGGGAAGCTGGAAATGGGCAGATGAGACCATCGTGCCGACCGTTGGAAACGGCGGATATGACGCCGTCTTTACGCCGGAAGATACCATGAATTATGAATCTGTTACGAAGAAGCTCATGATCGCCATCACAAAAGCAGCCGTTACATTTGAGCAGATGCCTTCGGCAGGGCAGATCACTTACGGACAGACCCTGGCGGATTCGGCACTGACAGGCGGCTCAGTTTCGACGGCGGGCACTTTTGCCTGGGAAGATGAGACGATCAGCCCGAAGGTGGCCGACAGCGATACGACGGAGTATACCGTTGTATTTACACCGCAGGATACGGCTAATTATGTACCGGCAAATGGAAAAGTTAAGGTTACGGTTCTTCCTGCAACGTTGACCGGGACGCCGGCGCCATTCAGGCAGGTGCCTTATGAAGTGACCAAAGTCGGGCAGCTGGACCTGATCGATAACTGGGCATGGGACAGCGCGGACAGCGAAAAGACGCTCCGGGTTGCAATGATCACGAAAGCAACTGCGAAGTATCAGGGAACAGACCGCGGCAACTATGCGAATGAAGATGTTGAGATCCAGATCATCAGAAAGGAATGTCCGCATACCCATGTTTTGGAACATCCGGTCGCATCGGTATCCGCAAACTGCATCGAGTCCGGTAATGTGGACTGCTATGAGTGCCCGGATTGTAAGAGACACTTTGTCAAAGACGGAGAGGAACTCAAAGAACTGAGGGGGGATGCATGGCTGATCCCGGCAACAGGACACAAATACGGCGAGGCGGAGTATGTATGGAGCAGTGACCTTACAAGCTGCAAGGCAACAAAGATCTGCGAAAACGATGTATCCCACAAGTGCGAGGAAACTGTGGAAGTGACCTGCAGGGAAGTCGCACCGACCTGTGAAGAGAAGGGCAGCAAGACCTATACGGCTGTCTTTACAGCAGAAGGATTTACGACGCAGACGAAGGTTGTTGAGATCGAAGCCAAAGGTCATAAATGGGGCGAATGGGTCGTAACAACAGAGGCCACCGAAGAAGCACAGGGACAGATGACGAGAGTCTGCGCAAATGTCCCGTCCCATAAGGAGACCAAGGCAATTCCGAAGAAAGAAAAAACCACGCCTTCGGGTCAGGATAATCCTTCAGGTCAGGATAATCCTTCGGGCCAGGGACAGTCACAGGGTCAGGGATCATCTTCCGGTCAGGGACAGTCACAGGGTCAGGAATCATCCTCCGGTCAGGGTGCAGGGACGGATACATCTTCCAAGGTGGGTCAGATCCTGCTGACAGGCAGACACGAAGGTGCCGCATATGTGGTCACTGCCGATGATCCGAAGACAAAGACAGTCGCCTTTACACAGGACACTTCCGTAAAAGCGCCTGAAAAATACAAGATTCCGAAGACCGTGACCATCGACGGCGTGACCTACAAAGTGACGGCCATTGCAAAAGGCGCCTTCAAGGGTAACAAGAAGGTAAAGAGCATTACGATCCCGAGTACGGTACTTACGATCGGAGACAATGCTTTCTATGGATGCACTGCGCTTGAGACGATCACGATCCCGAAGAATTGCAGGAGCATCGGGAAAAATACCTTCAAGAACTGTAAGAAACTGAAGAAGATCATCATCAAGTCTAAGAAACTGACCCTGAAGAGCATCAAGAAGAATGCGTTCAAGGGTATCGGCAAGAAGGTGGTCATCAAGGTTCCGAAGGGCAAGAAGAAGGCATATCGGACGATGTT
>JAEEKC010000396.1 GCA_016282215.1 Lachnospiraceae bacterium | reverse complement strand
TTCTTTCCCGCAGAATATACTCAGCGATCAGCATGCCGGACATATTGCCGGTAAACGGCACATACTTACCGCTTTTTGTATCGAGAGCATAAATACCCAGCCTGTCGGCATCGGGATCCGTTGCCAGCACCACATCGGCGTTTTCTTTCTTTGCCAGTTCCAGCGCAAGGGTAAAGGCTGCCGGATCTTCCGGATTCGGATAGGAAACGGTCGTAAAATCGGGATCCGGTTTTTCCTGCTGTGGAACCACATAGACGTTTTCAAAGCCCAGTTCCGACAAAATGCGCTTCACCGGAACAAGGCCGGTACCGTGGAGCGGCGTATAGACAATCTTCAGATCTGCTGCCACCTGCTCAATGATCTCGGGATGAATGATCTGTTTTTTCAGTTCAGCGATAAAACCGTCATCCAATTCTTTTCCGATGATGGTCAAAAGTCCCTGCTCCCTGGCCTGCTCCTCAGACATGGTGCGGACCGTATGGAAATCCGTCACAGCCCTGACGCAGTCGATGATCTCTTTATCCCGGGGCGCCGTGATCTGCGCGCCATCCTCCCAGTATACTTTATAACCGTTATATTCCGGCGGATTGTGGGAAGCCGTTACCATGATGCCCGCTGCGGCATGCAGCGTACGCACTGCATAGGAAAGCTCCGGCGTGGGCCGGAGGGCATCAAACAGATAGGCATGGATTCCGTTTGCCGCAAGACAGAGGGCCGCTTCCATGGAAAACTCCGGCGAAAAGCGCCTCGAATCAAAGGAAATGGCAACGCCCCGATCCTGCATGCCGTTCTGGATGATATAGTTTGCCAGTCCCTGGGTCGCCTTACGGACGGTATAAACATTCATCCGGTTCGTGCCGGCGCCGATCACACCGCGAAGTCCGCCGGTTCCGAATTCCAGGTCCCGGTAGAACCTGTCCTCGATCTCTTTTTCATCTCCGGCAATGGATGCCAGTTCCGCCTTCGTTTCCTCATCGAAATAAGGATCTGTCCTCCAAAACCTGTAACTTTCCATATAATCCTGTGCTGCCATGCCGGTACCTCCGTTTCTTTTATATTATTTACATGATGTGATGATGCCACGGATTGTTCCGCACTTCGTGCTCTCACAATCCTACGAAACATTCGGATATCGTGGGACATCCGTCCCACTTTTATCCTCATGTTTCGGCGGGTCATAAAGTATTTCGCCCACTTGCAAGCGAGCTTGCAGTGGTCTCATACCTTTGACCCTGGCATCATCACATCGCCTTTGACTTGCCCTGCGTCTTCTTGATCTCTTTCTTTTCCTCCGCCTGTATCACCTTGTCTCTTTCCTGCAGCTTTTTATGAACCTTGGTCATCTTTTTGGCTGCCTTTCCGCTCTTGAGCTCATAGACCATGTTCTCGGCATTCATATTCGGGTTGTTAAAGTAGGACTTCATCAAAACACCGAATTCCTTGCTCTTCATGATATCCTCTTTGATCACATTGGCACCCATGTTATGGAATCCCTTATTCATGGCTTCCAGCTTGCTGTTTGCAAAATTGTTCGCCATGATATCCGCTGCCAGCTCTTTGATCTGCTTTTGCTCTTCCTTCGTGGCAGGCATGCCCGATTCGCAGAGATTTACGATCTTTGCTTCCGCCTCAAAGGCCTTCTGATCTGTGACTTCCTTTCGCAGCTGCTTTAAGTTCAGATCCATTCCCTTTTCGTCATTATAGGCCGCCAGCACACGCTTTCTTTCCAATTTGGCATATTCCTTCAGCTCATTGGCTGCCTTCAGACGTGCCTGTCCGGCGGGTGTATGGGCGTTCTCCTTTTCATTGACATATTGTCTGCCGCGGCATACCACCTCATCCAGACTTGCCAGATAATCTCCTATCTGATCTGCCTTCATGGGCCAGCCGGCTTTGATCCTGGCATCCTGCATCTTTGCAAGCGCCTCCCGCAGATTCTTATGCTCATCGGATTCCCGGCCCATGAAAATGCTGCTGCGCTCTGTGGAAAAACGGTACATCATATCCGTCAGCTGATCGTCATATTGCAAGACTTTTCCGGTCTCACCCACGGTCTCACCCATGGACTCTCCCATACTTTCCCCTTTAGATGCACCTGTCTCTCCATAAGATGCACCGGTTGATTCCATGGTTTCCGATGAAGACGATGAAAAGCTTTCATCAAGGGAAGGATTTCTGCCGCTTTGTTTCTTTCCGCCAAACAGCGTGTCATTGATAAAATCGTCCTCCCGCTGCCTGGCTGTTTCCTGGGAAACGGACTCAAAACTCACGCTGCTGCCGTCCGAATAGATACTGTCATTCATATCGATGGATTCATCCATCTTTCCTTCAAGTTCATCCAATGTTTCCGGCTCAGTCTCCTGTCCGGTTTCCTGCACCGCTTTTTCTTCTTTTTTCTTTTTCTCCGCCTCTTTTTCAGCCTGCTCTCTCTCCTGCTTTGCCAGATCGAGATTTTCAAACTTCTCCATGTCTTCCAGTTCACGTGTTACATCACTTGACATGGAAAGGTTTTCTGTATGATACACAGCAGGCTCCAGTCCCTGTTCGATCCGAAGGGTCCGTTTATCGGCAAGGGACAGCATGCTGTTAAAACTTGCCGCAAACGACTCATTGACATAATCCCGCTCATATCCTTCCCTGACAAGTTCCTTCATGTTTGCCAGGCAGTTCTGCCTGTGCTGCCCTCCCTGAAGCGGATTTTTCTCCATTTCGATCCAGAGCGCATCCATCCGGTCCAGCCAGTCTTTATGCTGAGCATCCTTATACTGCGGTTTCTCATAAGGTTTATAGCCTGCAAATGTCGTGACAAGCGGTGCAATTGTCATGTTCCTGCTCTGTTTTCGAATCGAGTTAAAGTAGGCAAGCGCATGAATGTCATCCATGCCCCAGCCGTTCTCAAGCCCCATCTTGGTCGCCTGGGCAGTGCTTTTCAAAAGCCCGGTACCTCTGGCTGCATTTTCATGCAGATGGAACGCATCATTCCCTTGATCGGTGATGCCGAGTTCCTTTAACCTGGCGTTGGCCTCTTTATCCATACCCTTTTCATAGATCTTGTCCAGGTATACATCTACCCGGCTCATCTGATCATAAAGCCTGCGCCTGTAATTATCCTCTCTCTCCGGCGAAAGGGTTCCCTTATTCTTTGCTTTATCTGCCAGATAATCGGCTATGGTCTGTTCGGCGGCATCTGTCTGGATCACCATGTCATAAACGGGAAAGCCCATTCTGTTTGCCGCTGCTATTTTTGCAGGCAGGCTTCCGAAAACATCGATTACGGGACCGTAGGCCATGTTGGCAGCCAAAAGAGGTGTCTGTGTCATCATATAGGCATCTGTAAATCCCTGCCCCCAGCGGCGCAGTCTGTTCGGTCCCATGGCAGAGGTAAATGCCCTGGCCTTTTCCTTGTTCAGGTCATACATGTCAGCCCTGGTATCACGGATGATCGCTTTTTCCATCGTATTAAAACGGTTTTGATAACGGGCTACCCGCTCTTCATGGCGTTTTTCCTGCTGGTCAAGCTCCACTTTTCTCTGAGCAGCCTTCTCCTGTGCAATGCGGACCTGCTCCTTTGCCTGCTCCAGATTCTTTTCTGCTTCCGACAGGCTTTCCTCATCCAGTTTCAGCGCATTCGTATCCAGCTTTTTCGCAACCGGCTTGCTGAACGGATTATAGGTAAAGGAATCCATGGAGTCATTGTCCGGCGCCGCCTCATTTTCCGCCAGTCTCTTTTTGGTCTCCTCCAGTTTTTTCTGCGCCTCATCATATTTCTTCTGCGCTGCCTCTAATGCCTCCGTAACCCTGACATGCTCCTGATTCAGGACAGTCTCTGCTTCTCTTTCTC
>JAEEKC010000395.1 GCA_016282215.1 Lachnospiraceae bacterium | reverse complement strand
CTCGCAGAAGAGAGCCTGTGCGATATGAAGATGACGCCTTTGCCCGCTGAAAGCTTCATCATGTTGTTGTACATGTTGTATTCGGCAAGCGGATCCAGCGCCGATGAGGGCTCATCCAAAATGACCATATCAGGGTCCTGGGCAAATACTCTTGCTATGGCGATTTTTTGTGCCTGTCCCCCTGATGGGACAAAGCCTTCTTCATCAAACTCGCGGCTTACGACCGTATCAAGCCCGCGAACAAGGCCTTTGTGGGAAACATCAAACTGTGCGTTTATCAGGGCCTTCTTTGCCTTGTCATAATCCTTTTCGCCTTCGGGCCTTCTCATCAGCACATTTTCAACAAGGGGCATCGCAAATACCTGAAGGTCCTGAAAGACCGTACCGAATCGTTCTCTGTATGAGTTCAGATCAATTTCCGTCATATCGATCCCGTTTACGAGGATCTCTCCGGACTGTATTTCATAAAGCCCCATCAGGAGTTTGATCAGCGTGGTCTTGCCCGCGCCGTTATAACCGACGATCGCAAGCCGGTCGCCTTTATTCCATTTAAAACTGATGTTTTTCAGTGTTTCGCTCTCGGCGCCGGGATAGGTGAAGGAAACGTCTTTCAATTCAATGCTTTGGATCTCTTCGATGGGTGTTTTTTGTTCAATATCTTTTACGTCTCTTTCCAAAAACTCTTCCAGATTTTTAAAAAGTCTGCTCTCGTTGCTTAAAAAGATCCTGTTCTCAACGGCCTGCTTGAGCTGGTTGGTCGAAAATGCCATGGCGCTGATCATGGCCACATAGCTTGAGATATCCGAAGCGTTTCCGAATTTCACCCGCACGACCACATAAAAGTATGCGATGACGCCTGCAAAGATGGAATAGCTTCCTTTCATGATGAAGGAATAAAAAGCAGATCTCATGCGGTATTTCATCGAGACCTTTTCCATCCGGTCAACTGCTTCTTCCTGTTTTTTGAGCATGATGGAATTGATGTCAAAAAGACGCACTTCAGCAGCATATTTCTTTTCGTAGTAAACCCGCTTTACGTAGTCCGCGATTCTTTTATCCCGGGTAATGGCTTTTTCCCTTTCATAATTGCATTTGCCGTTTTTGCTGCCGAAGTACAGGCTCACGATCATCGGTACGATCATGAATACCAGTAAGAAGGGATCGACTACTACAATAATGACCAGCGATGCGATGGTGGATACCACGTTGCCGAAATAGACACCGAATTTGATAGCAAGATCTATGGCAGATTCTACCGCCCGGTCTAAAGCCCTGGAATATTTATCAAAAAATCCGGGGTCTTCATAGTCCTTTAATTCCAGCGAGTCCGATAAGTCCATCACGCGGTGGAATATATATCTGTAGACTTCCGGTGTTTTGACTTTTCTGTAGGCCTCATACCATCCGCAGGTAAAATGCACGAAAACATGGCCAAGGCATGCAAGTACAAGAAACTTAAATAGCCTGCTGTATTCAATGTTTCTTTCAATACAGTTGAAAATGTATTTCGTCAGATAAACGAAAAAGAAAACATAGAAGATCTGCTCAATCGAGTTTTTAAATATGGAAAAAACAAGAAGCAGTTTGTCTGCTCCCCAGATCTGTTTCATGGCATATGTAAGATGCGAAATGGAACTGTCTTTTGTTTTCATAAAAAAACCGCCTTTTTTGTGAAATACATCACAAGCATTTCTCAATACTGTAGCATCCTGAACCGGCGAAATCAAGGAAAAAAGCCTCTGAGCTTAATATGGCAGTGTTTTTGTAAGAATTTGGAAAGAAATTTATAAGGGTTTTGTAAAGAAGTATGGACGCAAAAAATGTATAGTGGTATCAACAAAGATTTGTAATAGTTGGCAGTGGAAAGCCCGATATGAAAATCCGGAGCCGAGAAATAAATGATAGATTAAGGAGAATTAAAACATGAAGCCAATCTTAAGGACGGAAAAGTTATGCAAGACATTTTCAAATGAGGGCCTGCAGCAGCACGTGATCAAAAACCTTGACTTAGAGATCATGGAAAAGGATTTCACGGTCATCATGGGATCTTCGGGATCCGGCAAATCCACGCTTCTGTACGCGCTGTCCGGCATGGATAAGCCTTCCATGGGAAAAGTTTTCTTCGGCGAGGAAGATATCTCGGATTACAGCAATGACAAGCTGGCGCTTTTCAGAAGAAACCATTGCGGCTTTGTGTTCCAGAGCATTTATTTATTGGAAAACATGAATGTGATCGACAACGTTTTAACCGGCGCTTTGGTGGCAAAAAAGAATCCCCCCGAGCTTGTTGCCAAGACAAAGGAATTGTTGAAACAGGTGGGGATCGATGAGGCACTTTGGAAAAAATATCCAAACCAGCTTTCCGGCGGTGAGTGCCAGCGGGTCGGGATCGTCCGTGCGATCGTCAATGAGCCGCAGATCCTGTTCGCAGATGAGCCCACGGGCGCGTTGAATTCTTCTTCGGGACATGATGTGCTGGATGTTTTCACAAATCTTCATAAAAACGGACAGAGCATTGTGATGGTCACCCACGACTTGAAAACCGCCCTTCGGGGAACGAGAGTGATCTACCTTCGGGACGGCGGCATTGTAGGAGAGCACAGGATGGAAGATTTTGAAACCGATGATCTGAAAAAGAGAAGAGAATCGCTGCAGGAATTCTTAAACGAGATGGGATGGTAAAAACTTTATGAAAAAGATTATCAGATTATCATTTGCAAATATCAAAAAGCATAAAAAAGAATCCGTGCTTTTAGTGATCCTGACACTGCTTTGCATCATGCTTATGTCAGCAGCTGTTTCAACGATGTTCGGGATCAAAAAGATCACCCCTTCCATGGTAAAGGATAGCGGATGTTTTCAGAACTTTATCTATTTTAATCAGGAAAACTATTCAGACAAATATCTGTCGTTCCTCGAGGAAGATGAGCGCGTAGAATCCTATGACCATACCGGTCTGGTGACGGATATTCTGAAGGTTAAGAATTATCAGAACACCGGCGATGACATGCTCTATGACATCAGTTTTGTACCGGAAAGCGGAGAAAGACGGATGGAAACTTTTGCAGGGGACATTGATCTTTCAAAAGCGGAACATCCCATTATCCTGGACCGTGCAAGCAGGGACAAGCTGGAAGTCTCCGAAGGAGATCAGCTCATCATTCTGAAAGAGGATAAGGAGTTTACGTTTACGGTTGTGGGCTTTTATGACTCCGGTCTTTGGATCTATGGATCAAAAGCGGTGATCTCAGAGGAGGACTATGCAAACCTGGAAAACCATATGAGCCGCTATGAAATGATCGGCCTGAATACGGTTTCCGGAACTGATAATAATGCACTGCTAAAAGAGTTCAAGGCTTTTGCCGAGGAAATGTCCGTCAATGACTTAACGTCAGCTGTGAACGTTATGTCCTACGAAGATACGCTGTCGATGAATGAAATGAATATGGCGCTTTTAAGCATTATCATCGCTATCATGGCAGGCGTCATCGTCATTGCAGTGATGATCATGATCCGCTTCCGCATCGTCAGCGACATCAAAGAGCAGATCGTATCCATCGGCGTGCTCGAAGCGATCGGATATACATCGGGAGATATTGCACTGTCTTATAGCGCAGAGTATGTTCTCATTGCGCTCATCATTGCAATCCTTGCGATCGGTCCGGCAGCCTTCATGGCAAAAGGATTACTTGGGAGCGCGGCAAGTTCAGTTAACTACGGAGGAGCGATCCCGGCACCCATGCTTCCCATCGCAGTCT
>JAEEKC010000394.1 GCA_016282215.1 Lachnospiraceae bacterium | reverse complement strand
ATCTCTGCTAAGATCTTCTTCCCGAATTCCTCTTCAAATTCTTCCTTTGCCCGGTGGATCCAGCAGGTGGAAAGGCCCAGATCGTGGGCCGAAGTCATCATCTGTGCCAGTGCGCAGCTGCCATCATATACAGCGGTAGGAACTGATGCGTCTGCAACAACGATCAGAATGACAGGTGCTCCGTAAAAAGGATCGAAGCGTGCATCCCAGCCGCCGATCCGGGCGTTTTCATCTGCGATCAGATCGCGGAGTTTTTTATTTGTCACTGCAATAATACGTGTAGACTGTTTTCCCATGCCGGTGGGAGCGTAGAGACCGACGCCGATGATCTGGTCGATGTCCTCGCGGGACGGCATAACGGATTTGAATTTGCGGCAGCTTCTTCTGCTGCGCAGCTGTTCCTGAATAACGCTCATGATAAACCCTCCTTTAATTGATCAATAATTAGACTTCGTATTCTTATATATAGTTGTTTTTTATAAACCTTTTTGTTTCCAGTTGCTTTGTATCCGGCGGCCGTATAATACCATGATGCATACGCTGATCATGAGCAGCAAAACGGAGAAGGCCAGCAGGGGACCGTTTGGATAAAAACCAACCTGTCGCGACAGGAAATAGATCAGCAGGTTGGCGGCAATGTGCATGATCACGGGCGCGGCCAGGAGCTGATGATATTCATAAACTACGGCAAGCGCAAGACCCATCAGGAATGCATACAGGATCTGTACCGGATTGCCATGATAGCAGCCAAAGATCAGGGCATCTAAAAGGATGGCAAGCCAGACCGGGAAATATCGCCGGATCCGGTTTTGGATGATGCCTCTGAAAAGCAGCTCTTCCGTGAACGGGATCAATATGCCGTAAATGACAAGGCCCAAAGGAAGAGGCAGGGCATACTGTACAGAAGCGGTTCTCTGAAAACTGTCGCTGGCATTGGTAAGACCTACAAAGGAAAGTGCGATGTTCAGGCCCAGGGAGAGCGAAAGGCTCAGCGACAAGATCAGCGGACAGTCATGGCTGAGTGCCACGTTTTTCCGGCCGGTTACGGTGGGGGACATTTCCTGTGGTTTGTCCTTTCCGTAGCATCTGGCCAGATAGGGCCAGACAGCAATGGCGGAAACGGCGTTCAGGCCGGATTTGAGGCTGTCCAGATCATAGCCTGCCGGATGCAGCAGCGCGAGAGCCATTGCGTAACAAAGATTGTAGATGCCAAGCTGAATGACCCAATAGATCAGAAGCGGCATCAAAACTTCTATCGTCCGAAAGATCGCCGGGCGGTTGCTGTGCAATAGCCATGGCTTTATGCCGGTAATGGCCGATAATAATTCGTTGCAGGTATCTGCCAGGTGCTCCGGAGAGGCGCCGGATAGTTCTCCTTCGCCGGCATAGCCGAAGGTTACACCTGCGGCGGAAAGCCCCATCTGGTGGGCGGAGCGGATATCGCTTTCCCGGTCACCGACCATCAGTGTGGTAGAAGGGCGGCAGCTGTGGCCGAACTTTTTTTTCAGACGCGACAGCGCTTCCGATAAGACTTCTTCTTTCGTCACACGGCCTTCCTCCTCTGAGGAGCCGACGATGGCATCGAAGAAGGCATCAATCTCAAAATGCTGAAGGATGGGGATTACGTATTTTTCCGGCTTGCAGGAAGCGACCGCCAGATGAATGCCGCGTTCCTTCAGGTTTTCCAAAAGGAAGGTTATCCCCGGATACAGGGAGTTTTCCAGCATCCCCTGTTTTTCATAGTATTCGCGATAAATGCGGATGGCATTTGCATTCTCATCGCCGGTCAGGCCAAACCAGCGTTCAAAGCTGACCTGCAGAGGCGGTCCGATGAAGTCCTCTAAGGTTTTTTCGCCGGGGTCTTCTAAATGGAGCTGTGAGAGTGCATATCTGACCGACGACAGGATCCCGGGTTTGGAATCCGTCAACGTGCCGTCTAAGTCAAAGATCACATACTGATACATGTTAAGCCTCTTTCATCACTGCCAGGTTTTTGATATGAATGAAATTCAAAAACTCCTGCAGGGGCAGAGGTTTTGAAAAATAGTATCCCTGGATATAGTCAACGCCGATACTTGCCATGGCGTCTAACTGCTGTTTTTCCTCGATCCCTTCCACGACAATATGCAGTCCCATATTGCGGATCATCTCAACGACGGAATTCATGACGAGTTTTGTTTTTTCATTCTGGAAATAATCCTTTGTCATGCTGCGGTCAAACTTGACGATCTGAACAGGCATGTCCACGATGTAATTCAGGTTCGATTCACCGGTACCGAAATCATCGAGCGAAAGGGAAAAACCGAGGTCTGTCAGTTTTTCCATATTGGCGATCACCATGTCTCTGGAACGGATGGTGGAGGTTTCCGTGATCTCTAAGTTCAGCAGGGAAGGATCGATCTCAAAGCGTTCGATCAGCTGGCTGATATCCTCGGTGAGCCACCGGTTCTCACACTGTGCAACCGAGAGATTGACTTCGATATATTCCACACCGATCTCGGTGATGGGGTGTTCCTGCAGCATCTCGCAGACTTTTTCCAAAACGCGGGTGCCAAGTGCTTCCACAAGTCCTGTCTTTTCCGCAACGGGGATAAAGAGGCCGGGCATCATGATTGAGCCATCTGGCTTGCGGATCCGGCACAGAGCCTCAGCGGAAACAAAGCAGTTTTT
>JAEEKC010000052.1 GCA_016282215.1 Lachnospiraceae bacterium | reverse complement strand
GAATTATTGGCAAGCAGACTGGCCATCCCATGCGCCACACAGAAAAATGTCAAAAAAACTTCTTTTGCCTTCTCGACCTCTACCTCAAGACCTGTTGCCATGATCCCCAGGATCTCCGAAAGCCCGGGATCCGACATCAGCGCCCCCACATCCTTTCCTCCAAACTTATCCGTCTGGAACAGAAAACGGAACAGGTTCTTCTCTTCCTGACCGAACCGCACATAATTCAGTCCAAGCGACAGCATCGGATTCTCATCCGTTTCCTTCGGCATAATGAACGCTGTATGATATCCGTCCGCAATCTCATAAGCTGCTTCCCGGATCTCATCCACTGTCTTAAAACTGTAAAGCACAGGCTGCGTTGAACATCCTAAGTATTTCGAAATTGTTCTGGCATTCAGATTCTCATGCCCCTTTGACCGGATCACCTCAAATGAAGCATTCACAACCATCTCCTTTGTTACTTTCACCTTCGGCGGCATGGCTTGCTCCTTTCGTTATTCCCGTTTTATAATCTGCGTTATATAATCCTTATTATATATAAAAATATCCTGTTGTCAAGACATCAATCTGAAATCTATCAGAAAAAAAGAAGGACCGGTTACCCGATCCTTCTTTCATGCTCATTTTCTTTTTCTCAAAACTGTCATTCATCCAAGCGCTACATCTAATGCCATCATTAAACTAAAGCCCAGTGCAAAGGCGAGCACGCCGATATTTGAGTGCTTTCCCTCTGACATCTCCGGTATCAGTTCCTCGACAACCACGTAAAGCATTGCCCCGGCAGCAAAGGACAACAGATACGGCATAGCCGGTACTATGAGTCCGACAAGCAGAACTGTGAGCCCTCCGAATACCGGCTCAACCGCTCCCGAAAGCATTCCCAGCCAGAAAGACTTAGGCTTGCTCTTTCCTTCCGCGTAAAGCGGCATGGAAATGATCGCCCCCTCAGGGAAATTCTGTATGGCAATACCGATGGCAAGCGCAAGCGCCGCTCCTGCTGTGATATTCGCAGTCCGGCTTATAAGCCCCGCATACACAACTCCGACAGCCATTCCTTCCGGGATATTATGCAAAGTAACCGCCAGAACCAGCATTGCCGTCCTGGTAAGACGGCTTTTCGGTCCTTCCTGTTGATCCGTCTGATCGATACTTCTATGCAGATGCGGAATGATATGATCCAATAAAAGAAGGAATAAAATACCGAGCCAAAAACCGATAAAAGCAGGTAAAAAAGCAAGCCTTCCCATACCTTCCGACTGTTCCATTGCAGGGATGATCAGACTCCATATGGATGCTGCCACCATGACACCTGCCGCAAAACCCGCAAGTCCTCTTTGCACACCGGCTTTTAAATTATTCCGTAACAAAAATACACAACCGGCACCTGCCGTCGTTCCGATAAACGGTATGAGCAGTCCCGTGATCACAACAGACATATCCATTCACCTCTGTTTTCCGCTTTTGTATCAATCATTTGTTTACCGTGATACCACTTCCCACATCTGACCCATGTTTTTGAAACCGCCATCCGGCAGGCAGCCCTTGCAGACACTCCCGCCTGCCGTAGAACTGCAGCCTGTACAGCCGCTGCAGGATACCTGATCGCAGAGAACTCTGCGTATCATACCGGCATGTTCCAGATATTCGATCTGTCTGAGCACATCTTTGGTATCGGTCCCAGCATAGGCCTGTTTTTGTCGTTTCGCAAAACCTTCACGCGGCATCCCGGTGTGATCCCGATGGATGTGATCCTCGAAAGAAATCTGCTGTCTCCGTCGATCCTGCTCACAACAGCCTCCCTGTCCGCTTTCATCTCACTCAAACTCATTTTTCTCCTCCTTGTTGATCATTCGCCTTTCGATTAGCATATGCTAATCATTTATCAATCGAGCAGCGAAAAAACATCCTGCTCGATTGTCGCGTTGCCCGTCAAAAGCGTGTTTATACAAGTATTACACGCTTTTTCCAGTCTTATCGCGCATAAGGAAACGCCACTTCACTCATGGCGCTTTCACTCCTTTTCGCTTTGAATCGATAATACCGTATATCCCAGATTCGTTATGGCATCTGACAAGGCCTGATCCTCTATCTCCTTCTCCAGCTGAACTATCGCTATCCCTTTTTTGCCGTTCACCTTTGCGCTGATCCCTTCCATGGAATTCAGGACGTTATGGACTCTGGCGTAACAATGCTCACAGTGCATACCGTCTATCCTGACCGTTTTGACGCCGGATATGCTGCCCAGTTTCTTTGGCTTTGTCAGTACATCCTTTCCGCCACCGCCACAGCAGGAGCCCTGCCCCTTAAAATGCGCAATGGAACTTTTGACTGCAAAGAACAGGATCAGCGTGATGATTATCATGATAACAACATTCGAAATGGCAGAGCCCATACTTTCTCCATACAAAACATTTAAAACAACGCTTCCCGGGTTGAAACTTATTCCCGGATCACTGATGCACCGGCATCAGATCCGTCATACTCTTAAGCCCCAGCGCGATGGTCGAACCATTATGCAGCATCGCCGATGTTGCCGGCGGCATCACGCCTGCCACGCCCATGGCAATGAGCAGCGTGTTGAAACCGACAATGGTTCTGTAGTTGAACCGGATCCGTTTCATAAGCAATGTCGACAATTGTCGCAGCACTACGATACTTTCGAGATTCTCCGAACTAATGGTGATATCAGCAATCTGCCTTGCGATTTCGGCTCCTTCGCTGATCGCAATGCCCGCATCCGATGATGACAGCGCAGGGGAATCGTTGATCCCATCACCTACCATGATCACACGTCTGCCTTCGGCCT
>JAEEKC010000393.1 GCA_016282215.1 Lachnospiraceae bacterium | reverse complement strand
CAAATGTGATTCTCAGCCCCGGATCTTCCCTGCCAACCATGGCGATCCGGTCATAACAGACCGACATGGCAGGCTGTAAACCCGGATACATCAGAAGTGTTTGCTGAATCTCTCCGGCGATCTGAGAGTCTTCCGGGATGAACCCCCGGCCGGTCAGATACCTGTAATTGTCTGCATATCTGCCGCTGATCCTTCTTTTATAAACCACACCCTTATACTTTTTCTTGATCTCAATAAAAGAATTGGTAGCATCGTCCGTCTGTCCGTAGGTTCTCAGCCTCAGTTTTTCCTTGTAGACCGGCTTTTGCAAAGAAGTCCGGATCAGCCTGTAGTCCGGCGTGTCAAAATAGATATTATTGATCCGCGACAGTCCGTAATCATCCACCTTCGCGATCGTATCAAGATATTCTCTGATCTTTTGATACTGCTCCCCGCTTAGCAGATATTTGATCTCGCTTCGCATGAAAACTTCCTTAAATCCTGCCATATCCGCTCACCTCTTTTACTTTGCTGAGATGATCTTAAGCCCCTTACCTTAAACGAACCTTAAAAGCAGCACTTTTTTTGCAAAAAAAATCACGCTGCAGATATTACTCTGTCAGCGTGATCTCGAAGATCGTTTGACCGTTTTCACTGTATGCCCTGATATCACCGTTGTGGTTTTGGGCTATTTTTTTTGCTATGGCAAGCCCGAGTCCGTAGCGGCTTTCCGCTCTGCTTCTGGCTTTGTCCGCCCGGTAAAATCTCTCAAAAATCCTTTGCGCATCCTCCGGTGAAATGGGATCCCCCCTGTTGGTGATCCCGATCTGAATCTTCCCCTTGCTTTTCCGGGCCCGGACACAGATCGCAGTCCCTTTGTAACTGTGTTTGACGGCATTATCCAAAAGGGCGGCGAGCATTTTTTCCATCTCATCTTTATTGCAGCAAAAATGCAAGCCCGCCTCGATATCGGTCTCGATGCTCACTTCCTGCTCAAAGGCGACACCCTCAAAAACCAATGCGGTCTTTTCGATCAGCCGCGACAAATCCTCCTCTTTATGCTGCGACCTAAGATCCCCGTCCTCTAACCGGGACAACTCCAAAAGGCCGAGGATCAGGCGGTTCATTCGTTCCGATTCATAACGGATATTTTCAAGATAATTTTTCCGTTCCTCCCCGGTTGCTCCTTCCCTGCCCAGTTCATCTGCCGACGCCATGATCACTGCCAGGGGCGTTTTCAGTTCATGAGAAGCATCCGCGATAAACTCCTTTTGCTTTTGAAACGACATAACCGCCGGCGAGACGATCCAGCGGGCTATGAGCCTCGAAAGGAAAATCACTGCAGCCTCCAATATCACAAACAGCAAAAGCGAGAGCAAAAGAAACTGCCGAAGTTTGGCCGTGACCTCTTTTAAGTTGATGACAACCATGGATTCGCCCGGCTTGTAATGGTAAGCATACGCTGACCAAAACAGATTACCAATGGATTCACCGCCGGCACGCTCTGAATGAATAATATCCTCTGCCACCGCTTCGATATCAAAATCCTCCGAACTGTTCCCGTGGCTGATGATCCTGTCGATCCCGTCCTGCGCAAGAAAAACCGTATACACCTCATGATCCATGATCATGATATCTTCGGGATTACCGCCCTTTTTTCTCTCCGGCTGGGTATTCTCCGGCAGGGCATCTTCCGGCAGGGCATCTTCCGGCGCGGTGTCCTTCTCCGGCATTTCTTCCGTATCCGTCGCGTCTGTCTGCCTGCCTTTTTGCAATTCAAAAGGACCATGGCCAAAAAAACCGCCATCGTCCAGCATTCGCAGATTACGCCTGATACTTTCCCACTCCCTGTTATAGTTTTGAAGATTGATCAGCGCCAGACTGACCATCAGGATTGCCGTCAGGATACCGCAGACCGTCAGAAAGGTCTTTTGTTTCAGTTCTTTCATTTCTCTTCCTTTTCAAAACGATAGCCCATGCCCCGTAGCGTTTTGATGGAAACATTCGCTTCTATGAGCCTTAATTTTTTTCGGACAAAAGACATATAGGCTTCGAGATTGTTGGAAACCGCCTCGCAGTCCATTCCCCAGATCCGGTCATAGATCATATCCCTTGACAGAATCCTCTCCGGATTGTTCATCAGATATTCCAGCAGCTGAAACTCCTTGTTGTTCATGGCAATGCTCTCACCGGTCTGCACATTGGTGACCGCGGACCGGTCGTAATCAAGGGAGATATTGCCATATTCCGGCTGCTTACCCACGGCTTTGTTCATTCTGAGAAAAGCATTGACCCGCGCTGCCAGTTCGTCAATATGAAAAGGCTTGGGCACATAGTCATTGGCGCCGCCGGAAAAACCCGCCAGCCGGTCCTCCAACTCGGTTTTGGCCGTCAGCATGATAATCTTGACTTCCAGATTGGTTTTCCTGACCTCCTTTAATATGGTCAGGCCGTCCACCTGCGGCAGCATGATATCCAGGATCAGCAGATCATACATGCCGGAGAGCGCGTTGTCAAGTCCTTCCTCACCGTCATTTGACACATCCACAACATATTTTTCCCGTCGCAGCCTGTCGGCGATCAGGCCGGAAAGCGCCTTTTCATCCTCTACCACCAAAATACGCATATATGCTCCCTGCTTTACTGCTTCTTAT
>JAEEKC010000051.1 GCA_016282215.1 Lachnospiraceae bacterium | reverse complement strand
GCCTGCTGGATCGGTGCAGCCCCGCGGTATTCCGGCAGCAGCGATGCATGCAGATTAATACAGCCATACCTGGGCATGTCGAGTATATTCTGCGGCAGGATCTGTCCAAATGCCGCAACTACAAACAAATCTGCGCTAAGCGACGAGAGTTTATCATCCCATTCGCCGCTTTTTAGTTTTTCCGGCTGGAGAACAGGTAATGATACCGACAGCGCATATTCCTTCACCGGAGGAGGCGTCAGCTCCTTTTTTCGCCCCTTCGGCTTATCCGGCTGGGTGACAACTGCCGCAATCTCGTATCCGGCCTCATATAAAGCTTTTAATGAACTAACCGCAAAATCCGGCGTTCCCATAAATACAATTCTCATTCAGTTTCCCCGCTATCCTCTTCCTCAGGTGCCTCTGCCATCTCGCGTTCTTCCATCAACTGTGCCGCTTCTTCCGATGACATCAGGGGTCCTTCTACGAGTTCGGTATACATATGCCCGTCAAGATGATCCAGCTCATGGCAGAGCGCACGCGCCAGCAGATCTTCGCCTTCGATAATGAATTCTTCCATATCTTCATTATAGGCTTTCACCTTTGCATAAGCAGGTCTTCTGACCTCACCGGATTTCCCGGGCACGGAAAGACAGCCCTCAAGACCGAACTGTTCACCGCGTGTTTCCAGCATCTCAGGATTGATCAAAACGATCGCTTCATCCTGCTCAGCGCTGCAGTCGATGACAACGATGCGTTTTAAAATACCCACCTGGCTGGCAGCAAGGCCAACGCCATTGGCATCGTACATCGTATCAAACATATCATCGATAAGCTCCGAAATCCTCGGGGTTACCTCCTTCACAGGTTTGCATACCTTTGTCAGGATCGGATCTCCGATCTCTCTGATCTTTCGAATTGCCATGTCTCATCCTCCGAATTAATCAATAGTTTATCCCTCCGGTTTTTCATACCGGGATTTACACTGCCATCAATAAAATTAATCAATAACCGCTCATCGGATCAAAATCATACGTCACCAGAAACGGCTCCGCCTGCTTGCCGGCATACTCGACTTTTTCCGTCATAACATCCTTCGCCCGGATCAGCTCCTCAAGACTTTCGGATTTGACATAGATCACGATCCGGTACTGGTCTTTGATCTTGCCGATCCCGGCCGGCGCCGGACCCAATACCTGCGGCTGTCTGCGGACAACGTTTTTCTCATCATCCTGTTCGTTTAAGCTTTTTCGAAGATGCCCTGCCAGCCAACCGGCAAATATCCTCGTCCGCTCTTCATCTTCCCCCGAGATCAGTACCGCCAGCAAATGGCCGGCCGGGGGAAAGGAAAGCATCTCTCTGTCACCGATCTCTTCTTCATAAAAACCGGTATAATCCTGTGCGGCGGCTTTTTGGATGGCAAAGTGATCCGGCTGATAGGTCTGGATCACTGCCTGCCCCTTTTTATCAGCCCGGCCTGCACGTCCCACTGCCTGGGTCAGCAGCTGGAAGGTCCGTTCCGGTGCCGAAAAGTCCGATGCAAAGAGGGACTGATCCGCAGCCAAAACGCCAACCAGCGTCACCTCCGGAAAATCGTGTCCCTTTACGATCATCTGTGTGCCCACAAGAATATCCGCCTCATGCTGAGAAAAGGCGGCAAGAATCATATCATAATCTTCTTTTTTCCTGGTTGTGTCAGCATCCATACGAAGGATCTTCGCCTTCGGATAACGCTTTTGCAAAAGTTCTTCCACCTGCTGTGTCCCGGCCTTCATCCCATAGATATAGGGTGATCCGCAGGAAGGACAGGTTTTGACCTTTGCAGTTTCATATCCGCAGTAATGGCAGATCATCTTATCTCTGTGCTCAGAAAGCGACACATCACAGTGCGGGCATTTTAAGACCTCGCCGCAGCTTTTGCAGGACACAAATCCCGCGATGCCGCGCCTGTTTAAGAATAACATAATCTGTTCCCCTCTTGCAAGGGTGACATCCATGGCATTTTCCAATGCTTTGGAGAACATGGAAAAGTTGCCCTGTGCTAACTCTTTTCTCAGATCCACGATCTGAACCGCCGGCAGGACCGCTTCCCCGATCCTTTCCGCCAACCTGTACAATCTGTACCTTCCTTTTTCCGCCTGAAAGTAAGAATCCAGCGACGGGGTTGCAGAACCTAAGAACAGTCCTGCTCCTGTCATTTCGCAGATCT
Source organism: Lachnospiraceae bacterium (assembly GCA_016282215.1). Lineage (GTDB taxonomy): Bacteria > Bacillota > Clostridia > Lachnospirales > Lachnospiraceae > RGIG7926. The sequence continues at coordinate 355 of JAEEKC010000051.1, read as the reverse complement.
TTGCTGCCACTTCCCTGGCATGATATCTCGGCATGGTTTCGCTTTTATAACTGGTTTCATGTTCCTCATCGATCAGGATCAGGCCCGGATTCGGAAACGGCGTAAACAGTGCACTTCGGGGGCCGATCATAATCTTGACTTCGCCTTTTTTCACACGTTCAATCTGGTCATACCGTTCGCCCGCTGACAATCTGGAATTCAGAATCGATATCTTTTCACCGAACCTTCTGTAAAAACGTCTGACCGTCTGATATGTCAGGGCAATCTCCGGGATCAGCACAATCACCTCTTTGCCCCGCTGCAGAATGCCGTCAATGATCTCCATATAGACTTCTGTTTTACCGGAGCCTGTAAT
>JAEEKC010000392.1 GCA_016282215.1 Lachnospiraceae bacterium | reverse complement strand
CTTTACTGATCAATTTGGGAGGATGAAAAAAATGTCAAACATGAACGCAAACAATGTCCACAAACCCCAGGCCGGCGGTTACTACGGTAAGCTAATGTCAAAGAGGGAGTTCTGTCATCAGACCACGCACCGCAAGCAGCTTCTGCATCTTCACCTGTGCTGCCTGATGTTCTACTTCATAGTCGTTATGTCAGTATTTCTGCAAAACAGGATCCCCAACGTTCTCGGCAAGCTTTTTGGTGTTTCTGAATTTTTAAACCTGTTTCAGAACATCTGGGTTGATCATTTGATTGTAATTCTTCTTGTGTTAGTGATAGAATTCACGAAAAGCAGGATTGCCACCTCTCTTCTGTTTGCGTATACAGCGATTGACTGCCTCTATAAATACTACACCTTCCACAGAATCGAAGGTGTTTGGCCGCTTTTGGTAGCCGGTTATATGGTAACTTTAGCATTCGAGCTTGCGAAAGCTTATGAGCAATACAAGATGACCGGAATCGCCTGATCAGCAAAAAGCATATGAGAAAAGATACCAAAACCCCGCAGCAAAAGCTGCGGGGTTTTCTGATTGTTATCACGATCCTTCCGTCTGCGATCATTTCACAACAAAGTTGATGATCTTGTTCGGTACATAGATTTCCTTGACGATGCTCTTTCCTTCCATGGCAGCCGCCACTTTTTCGTCAGCCTTTGCGATGGAAAGTGCCTCATCCTTTTCGCCGTTAAAAGGAATTGCCACCGTGTTCTTCAACTTACCGTTTACCTGAACACCGACTTCCACGGTATCTTCCACCGTCTTAGCCTCATCATACTCCGGCCATGCGGCAAGGGCGAGAAAATCATCATGTCCTAAGTTTTCCCAAATCTCCTCGCAAAGATGCGGTGCGAAGGGAGAAAGGAGTTTGATAAAGATCTCCAACTCACTCTTTGTCATCTTTCCGACCTTGGAGATGGTATTGATCAATGCCATCAGGGTTGCGGTGGCGGTGTTGAACTTGGTCTCCTCGATATCAGCAGACACTTTTTTGATCGCGCGGTGAAGCGGCACGGTCAGTTCGGGTGTTTCTTCGCCCTCTGTCAGTATCTCCGTCAGGGATGCAACTCTTTCAAGGAATCTTTTGCACCCTCTCATGGAGCTGTCATTCCATGGTGTTGCTGCACCGTAATCACCCATGAACAATACATAGGTTCGCAGGGTATCCGCGCCGAGATCTTCTACAATATCCAAAGGATCAACTACATTGCCTTTGGACTTACTCATCTTATCGCCGTCCGGTCCTAAGATCAGACCCTGGATGGAACGCTTTGCATAAGGCTCCGGCGTATTCACGATTCCCTCATCATAGAGGAAATGATGCCAGAACCTTGAATAGATCATATGTCTGGTCACATGTTCCATACCGCCGTTATACCAGTCAACAGGCATCCAGTATTTGAGTTTATCCATGGATGCAAGTTCGTTATCGTTCTTCGGATCGATATAACGAAGGAAATACCATGAAGATCCGGCCCACTGCGGCATGGTATCCGTTTCGCGTTTTGCCGCGCCGCCGCACTTCGGACATTTGCAATTTACAAAGTCCTCAATATTGGCTAGCGGCGATTCGCCGTCTGAGCCGGGCTCAAAGTTTTCTACCTTCGGGAGTCTGAGCGGAAGTTCTTCATAAGGAACTGCCACGATCCCGCACTCCGGGCAATGGATCAGAGGAATCGGCTCGCCCCAGTAACGCTGCCTGTTGAAAGCCCAGTCCTTCATCTTGAACTGTACGCCGGCATGTCCGATACCGCGCTCTGCCAAAACACCGATCACTTTTTCAATGGAGTCTTTTTTCTTCGTCAGACCGTTTAAGAAATCGGAATTGACCATCTCGCCGTCACCGGTATAAGCTTCCACGGAAATATCTCCGCCCTTGATGACTTCGATGATATCTACGCCGAATTCCTTTGCAAAATCATAATCCCTCTGGTCATGAGCAGGAACTGCCATGATCGCGCCGGTACCGTAGCCCATCATAACATAATCAGCGATAAAGATCGGGATCTTCTTGCCATTTAAAGGATTGATGGCTTCGAGACCTTCGATCTTCACACCGGTCTTGTCTTTGACCAGCTGTGTTCTTTCGAACTCCGTCTTCTTTGCGCATTCATTTCTGTAGTTTTCGATGGCATCCATGTTGGTGATGCGGTCTGCATACTTGTCGATCAGCGGATGCTCAGGAGCCATTACCATAAAGGTAACACCAAACAGGGTATCCGGCCTGGTGGTATAGATCTCCAGTTTTTCATCGATGCCGTCCAGCTCAAAATTCACAAACGCGCCGGTGGATTTTCCGATCCAGTTCTCCTGCTGCTGCTTTACATTCTCAGGATAGTCCACTTCCGACAGTCCCTGCAGAAGCTTATCCGCATATTCCGTGATCTTCAGATACCATACGGTCTTGGATTTCTGTACTACATCGCTATGGCAGATATCGCATTTTCCGCCCTGGGAATCCTCATTGGAAAGAACTACCTTGCAGTGCGGGCAATAATTGACGAGAGCATTATCACGGAACACAAGCCCCTTTTCAAACATCTTTAAAAAGATCCACTGGGTCCATTTGTAATAATCCTCGTCGGTGGTATCCACAACGCGGCTCCAGTCAAAGGAAAATCCCACGCTTTTTAGCTGCGTGGAAAACTTCTCGATATTGGTATCCGTTATGACACGGGGATGTTTTCCCGTCTTGATCGCGTAGTTTTCCGTCGGCAGACCGAATGCATCAAAGCCGATGGGGAATAATACATTGTAGCCCTGCATGCGGCGTTTTCTTGCCACTACTTCAATACTGGAATATGCCTTGATATGCCCTACATGCATACCTGCGCCGGAAGGATACGGAAATTCGACAAGCCCATAGAACTTGGGCTTGTCTGAAAAATCCTCGGCTTCAAAAATCCTGGCATCTTCCCACTTCTTCTGCCATTTTTGTTCGATTGCCTTGAAATTATATCTCATTGTCTTCTTAAAATTCCTTTTGCTTAGTTGTTGATCAGTTTGTCATCCTCATTGTTCCAGCTGTAAAGCTTGCGAACTTCCTTACCGATCTTCTCTGCGGGATGCTCAGCTGCTTTCTTGCGCATAGCCTTAAAGTGAACCTGACGGCCTGCAGGAGACATATCAAGCAGGAACTCTTTCGCAAAAGTACCGTCCTGGATATCGGAAAGGATCTTCTTCATTGCCTGCTTTGTTTCCGGTGTGATGATCTTCGGACCGGTGATGTAATCGCCATACTCAGCGGTATTGGAGATGGAATAACGCATGCCTTCGAAACCGGACTGATAGATCAGATCAACTATGAGCTTCATCTCATGGATGCACTCAAAGTATGCGTTTCTCGGATCATAACCGGCTTCTGTCAGAGTCTCAAAACCTGCCTGCATCAGAGCGCAAACGCCGCCGCAAAGAACAGCCTGCTCGCCGAAGAGGTCTGTTTCAGTCTCGGTGCGGAAGTTGGTCTCAAGAAGACCTGCTCTTGCGCCGCCGATGGCAAGACCGTAAGCTCTTGCGATATCCCATGCTTTGCCGGAAGCATCCTGTTCAACTGCGATAAGACAGGGAGTTCCTTTGCCTGCCTGATACTCGCTGCGAACGGTGTGGCCCGGAGCCTTGGGAGCGATCATAGCTACGTCGATATTTGCGGGGGGCTTGATGCAGCCGAAATGAATATTGAAACCATGTGCAAACATCAGCATATTGCCTTCTTCCAGGTTCGGCTCGATGTCTTTTTTGTACATATCAGCCTGCAGCTCATCGTTGATGAGGATCATGATGATATCGGCCTTCTTCGCCGCTTCCGCGGCCGTATAGACCTCCATGCCCTGCTCTTCCGCGCGCTTCCAGGACTTGCTGCCCTCATACAGACCGATGATGGCATGGCAGCCGGAATCCTTCAGATTCAGCGCGTGCGCGTGCCCCTGGCTGCCGTAGCCGATGATCGCGATCGTCTTGCCCTCGAGCAGTGACAGATTACAGTCTTCCTGATAATAGATCTTTGCTGACATTTCTTTCCTCCCTGATCACTATACGTTATCTTTATCCAGTATCGTTCTATCAATCCAAATACCGCACATCGTCCATCCCGCGGGACAATCCTGTCATGCCAGTACGGGCCAGTTCCAGGATCTCGTATCCCTGAAGGAGTTCGAGAAAGGCATCCAGTTTGCTCTGTGCGCCGGTCAGCTCGATGATCAGCGAACGTGTCCCGACATCCACGATGTTCGCGCGGAAGATCCGGGATATGGAGATGATGTTCTGCCGCTGTTCGGT
>JAEEKC010000391.1 GCA_016282215.1 Lachnospiraceae bacterium | reverse complement strand
TACCGCATGCCGGAAATGAACGGCATCGAAACCCTGCACCATATGGAAGACCTTGCAGATAACAAGTGCAAAGATGCAGTGGTCATTGCGCTGACAGCCAATGCCATTTCCGGTGCCAGGGAGCGCTTCCTGAATGAAGGATTTGCGGATTACATTACCAAACCGGTTTCCGGTCAGCATCTCGAAGAGACGCTGCTTATGCATCTGCCTCCGGAGAAAATTGAATGGCTGGATGCCGATACAGGGGCAGCGGCTTACGCCGTAAAGAAAACCGAAACGAATTCCGTGATAACCTCCAACATATCCCGGGAGAAATCTGAGAAGAACGACTCGGAAACTCCAATTGCCTCTTCAGAAGACTATGGGGAATCTTCCAATACCTTCGAGCAGACCCGCACGGCTCTGACGGAGTCCGGCGTGGACGTAAATGCCGGCATCGCAAACTGCGGCTCCGAAGAGAGCTTCCACAAAGTGCTGCAGGTATTTTTATCAGACATTCCGATCAAGTCTGAATTCCTGCAGACCGCTTTTGCAGAAAAAGACTGGGACCGCTACAGCATCGAAGCACACGCTATCAAGAGTTCCTCCCGCATCATCGGTGCCGGCCATCTGTCACAGCTGGCAGAGCGGATGGAACATGCGGCTGCGCAGGGTGATACCAAGACGCTGGAAAAATATCATGAAGAATTTCTGGCTCTTTATGAACATATTCAGGACATCGATGCACTTTCCCCATCGCAGGAAGATTCCGGCCGATCACAGGATGGGCTGACTGCAGATCAAACTGCAAAAGACAAATCTGACAATATGCCGCCTCTGGACGATAAGACCAGATTGGATGCCCTGCAGACTTTGAAAGAGTTTGTATCCGTGATGGATTCCCAGAATGCGGAATTTGTGATCGAGTCCCTGCGGTCATATAAATTAGATGAGCAGCAACTGAAAAAACTGCAGCAGTTTGAAAATCTGATCTTCCACCTTGACTGGGAAAAAGCACAGACGATGCTGGATGAACTGCTGAAGTAAAAAAAGAAAGGTAAGGATGCTCTATGAGTTCGATTTTACTGATCCGTGATGAAAAAACCTTTATGGTGAATGCCCTGATCTCCAACCTGACAGGCAGTGGCTATAATGTCCTGGAAATTCCTTTTCAATTAAAAGAACTCGAAAGGAACCAATCCGCCGCGGATATCATCGTGATCTATGCGGATGATTCCCTGATGGAAAACCAGGGGGCGCTGATCTATTTAAAGGATCTTTGCGTGGAGGAAGACAAGCAGCTGATCTTCATCGGCAGCAAACAGCAGATCGAGGATATCAGCACGATCATGCCTTCCCATCTGTTCGCAGAGATTTTTGAGCGCCCGTTGGATATGAATCATTTCATCGAAAAGATCGATACGCTGACCGACGAAAAGGTTCAGGAACAGCGGAAAAAGTGCATCCTTTTAGTAGATGATGATGTCAGCTACCTCCATGTCCTGAAGGAATGGCTGAAGGATGATTACCGGGTTGGCATGGCAAAATCCGCCATGCAGGCCATTACCTGGCTGGCCAGAAACAACGTGGATCTGATCCTGCTCGACTACGAGATGCCGGTGACCAACGGACTGAAGGTTTTCGAAATGCTCAAAAGCGAGCAGTTTTCCAAGGATATCCCCGTCATGTTCCTGACGGGCAAAAGTGATAAAGAAACCATCCTGCGTGTCATGACATTAAAGCCTGCAGGTTATATGTTAAAAGACATTACCAAAATGCAGCTTCTGGCAAATCTGGATAAATACTTTGTCAAACAGCGTTACAACAAACTGACGGATAATAAAACCGAAAATAAAGATTAAGAGGGCAGCCCGCATATGTTCACCCGCAAAAACAAACGAAAAAAAGAAGTGACGGACAGCGCACAGATTGAGATCAAAAACCGATTGTTCATCGCAGTGTCCGTGACCATTTTTCCCATTATGTTCCTGTATTATTATGTCTGGGATATCTATATGTTCTGCTATCTTCCCAAAACCTCCGTTTTGGAAAATGTCGATATCCGGATCATGACCGTCACGGGGCTTTTTGTTGCACTGTTTACTTATCTGGCCGTCCGTTTTCAGAAGATCCATGTCTTTGCGCCGGTCAATACGCTCATATTGGTTCTGGTCATCATACCGGAACTGGTGAGCACGTCAACACAGATTCTTCGCAGCGGTTCCTTTGTCTGGTTTGTGGTCTCCTCCGTCTATATTATCATTATTTTCGAAGATGCCATCCGGATCCTCTTTTTGGGGATCGAACTGCTGTGGGCCTTTGCGATCTATGCGGTAGAATATATCGCCACTTTCAATGAACCCGAGAGTTTTCCTTATCAGAATATGCGGGTTCCGGGCCTTGCCACTTTTCTTGCTTCTTTTTCCGCCTTTTTCATCGTATGCGGCATTGTCATTTTTATCGTCAGCTATCAGATGAGGCTCCAGAAAGAAGCCATGGGTAAGATCCGCAGGCAGAACGAAGAGATTGATTCGTTAAATAAGGCGCAGACCCGGTTTTTCTCCAGCATGAGCCATGAGATCCGCACCCCCATCAACACCATCATCGGTCTGAACGAAGTGACACTGCGGGAAAATGCATCTCCCCAGATCAATGAAAATGCTGCCAATATCCAGTCAGCCGGCAAAATGCTGCTGCACCTGATCAACGATATCCTTGATATGTCCAAGATCGAATCCGGGCAGATGGAACTTTCGCTTACGCCTTATCAGACCGGCAGCATGCTTTCCGATATCGTCAACATGCTCTATCTTCGGGCAAAAGAGAAAAACCTGGAATTTTCCGTACAGGTGGCACCGGACCTTCCCCAGGAACTGATCGGCGACGAAATGCGCATCCGCCAGATCCTGATCAATATCATCAATAACGCCATCAAATATACTGCCGAAGGCTCCGTTTCCCTGTCCATCGAATGTGAAAAACGGGATAAGGAAATGGCAAATATCGTCTACTCCGTTACTGACACCGGCATGGGCATCAAAAAAGAAAGCATCCCTTATCTGTTCACCGCCTTCAAGCGTGTGGATGAGGAGAAAAACAAGCACATCGAAGGCACGGGTCTTGGCCTTTCCATCGTCAAGGAGCTGGTTGACCTGATGGGCGGCAAGATCACGGTCAACAGTATTTATACCAAGGGCTCCACCTTCATCGTGGAGATTCCGCAGCGCATCTCCAATCAGGACGCCATCGGCACCCTGAATATGAAGCGGCACAAAGACCTGTCCCTGCGCCGTGAATACCATCAGACCTTTGAGGCACCCGATGCCAAAGTCCTGGTGGTGGACGATACTGCGGCAAACCTTCTGGTTGCCAAAAAACTGCTCTCCGAAACCAAGGTTCAGATCACCACCGTGGGCAGCGGCCAGGCCGCTTTGCAAAAGACCATGGAGAATTTCTACCACGTGATCTTTATGGACCATCTGATGCCGCATATGGACGGTATCGAATGCATGCACAAGATCCGAAACCAGATCGGCGGGCAGTGTAAAAACTCTGCCATCATCGCTTTGACGGCCAATGCCGGTGAAGGCAGCGATAAGCTGTATGAACGGGAGGGCTTTGATGCCTATCTGGTCAAACCCGTAACGGGGATCTCCATGGAAAACATGCTGCGCGGCCATCTGCCTGCGGAACTTGTCACCCTCACCGGCGAGAACAAAGAGATCCTGGAAGAAAGCCTGTCCTGGAGCAGCGGGCAGAAGAAAAAAGCACCTGTGCTCATCACCACCGAAAGCGTTGCCGACCTTCCGGAGGAACTGGCAGCGCAGTTGGGCATTCATGTCCTGCCCCATATGGTGGAGACAACCGAAGGCGTCTTCAAGGACGGCATCGAGATCGAGCAGCAGGGACTCTTATCTTATATGGAAAAACGGCACGCCTCCGTGAATACCAAATCGCCGGATGTGGATGCCCATGAAGAATTCTTTGCCCGGCAGTTAGCCTATGCAAACCATATCGTCCATATTTCCATATCCTCCCTGGTTTCCGGCAGCGGCTGTCCGGCTGCCATGGAAGCGGCGGAAGCGTTCGATAATGTCTCCGTCATCGATACAGGGCATCTGTCCAGCGGTCAGGGACTGCTTGCCATCAAGGCGGCTCACCTTGCCCGGGAAGGAAAGCGCCAGGATGAGATCATTGCAAAGATTGAGCAGCTCAGATCCTGCACCCATACCAGTTTTGTCGTAGACAACTTAGATTACCTGGCCCTGAATAAACAGGTAGAGCCCTTTATCGCCAGGATCACAAAATCCCTGATGATGCGCCCCGTCCTGACGCTGAAAAAAGGTAAGATGGCTGTGGGCACGATCTATTTTGGCTCCAGAGAACGGGCATGGAAAAAATACATCTCCAAGGTATTAAATCCGCTGCTGCCCATCGACCGCAGTATTCTGTTTGTTACCTATGTGGGATTGACGCAGGCTGATCTGAAGAAGATCAAAGAGCAGATCGATGCGATCATGTCATTTGACCGGATCATCTTCCAAAAAGCGTCCCCGGCCATCGCCGTAAACTGCGGACCGGGAACTTTCGGATTGTTATATATGACTGAAAAGTAAAAAGGCAGCTTTCAGCTTTCCCTTTTCCTGTATGAGACGGCGGCGAAGGATTTCATAATCCTTTTCCGCCTCTTTTTGCATCCTCTCAGACGGTTGCCTTCCGCCGTACAGCAAAAGCTCCATACCTTGGATAAATGAAAGGCCGTCATCTTTCCCCACTGCCACATCCGCTGGATCTGCATGGTCCTCCGTATCAATCGTATCTTTCTCGGCTTCCTCTTTTCTCACAACACGTTTTCCAAGCTGTTCCAGGGTTTCTCCCTGCTTTCTGTCAAAACCGAGCAGACCTAAGATCTTAAGGTTTCTCTGACATCTTGTCAGATACTGCTGTCTTTCGTTCATCCGTTCAAACCGCCGCCGCGCCAGCAGATATCTGCCAAGGAAAAAGATACCGAAAAAGCAGATGACCACCAAAAGCAGCACGGCAAAAAAACGTAGCATCAGACCCGCTGCCGAGTCGGAAACAGTGAGATCCTCATCCAGGGTCACATCTTCGGTTTCCCGTCCGGCCGCTGCTTCCTCCTCTTTTTTCTTTTTTTCCAGCTCCATCTGGTACCGTTTCATGGCTTCTTCCGACTCAAAACCGATCATGGTGCCGTCTTCCATGGGCATGATCCAGGTTCCGAAATCGTCTGCCTTCGTTTTTTCTTTTTCACGGTAACGGATCGCTTCTTCTTCCTCACTGCTCTGCCAGTTCGTGTTGACGATCTTGCCGGGCGTCGGTTCAAAGGGAATCCAGCCGGCGCCGTCAATATAGGCTTCCGGCCAGGCATGGGCCATGGAGGAGGTCACGACAGTCTCTCCATCATCTCCGCGGACTGCCCGAAAGCCCTGTACAAACCGGGCCGGTATCCCCGCATGCCTTGCCATCAGGATAAAAGCGGTAGCAAAATGATTGCAGTACCCCTCCTGTTTCTCAAATAAAAAATAATCCAGAAACTCTGCCGGTGTATCCACGCTCTTTGGCATGGCGCCGGGATTTAACGTATAGCGCATATCCATCAGGCACGTCTCGATCCTCGAGAGCTTATCATAATCCGTTTCGGCTCCCGCCAGAAGCTGATCCATGAAAACCTGCGTCCTCTCCGTCACCGGTGTATTTGGTGCAAATCCGGTGCGGATCCGCTCTCTATAGTCTAAGTATTCATCATAAGTCGCCTCACGGAATACCTCATCCTCGCGCATGGGATTTCGCGTACTTGCGGAAACGCCGAAATGCCTTTTTGCCTTTTCCCATACCGGCGGACTTGGAATCTGAGCCTGACGCAGCATCTGCTCAAAGGTTTCATTTCGGCGGTTCAGCCTGACAAAGATCACATCATAATCCGTGCCGTATCCCAACCGTCTTTTTGAAACGATAGCACCGCCTTTTTCTTCAAAGGTTTTTTCGCTGATCATGTCAGAACGCACCAGCGTCTTTTGCGGCATAAAGAAATAGCCCGTATTGAAATTCTCATAAGAGATCTTTGCCCTGGCCCGCAGATATAAATCCCGCTGATGAACAGGCTCATACCGGATCACCGCTGCCGTGGTTTCCAGAGAGTCCAGCAGGATATCCAGATCATCCGTCTTTTCGCTGCTGCGCCAGGTCCGGCCGTCAAATTCATCCCGGATCTGTCCGGTCAGATAAATGAATCTTCCGGTATTCTGACAATCCGAAAGTACCATCAGTTCCTTTTTCTTTTCACCCCGAAGCCTTGCAAGGAAGGTGGAAGAGTCCGATTCGGAAAAACCGATGGAAGCCTCATAATCCTCATGTCCGAAACTGACGATCCGCCCCAGGGTTTTCACAGCGGCCTCTGTTCCTGCTGCTACGCGGTAGATGATCTCCCAGTCATAAGGATCCTTTGGCGCAGGCGCCAGATAAACGATCAGGGCCGTCAGCGCAAAGAACGGCGTCAGGCTCACCAGATATTTTCGAAGGACGTCCGCATTGCCCAATGCTTTTTTCCGGAACAGCTCCTCAGCCACCACCACGGCAGGGAAAAACAGCGCCGCTGTCACCGTCACTTTAGAGAGCTCCTGACCGACAAACAAAGTATAGGCCAGCCCTGCGAACATGACCACCGCAAGGATCCTTCGAACCTGTTTATACACAGTCACCAGACTGCCTGCCGCAAAGATGATGGCTGCTGCGATCAGTACAAGCCCTGCTCCGCTGTACTCGGCAATAAAGGAAGGACGCTTTCCGGGCGGCTGGATAAAAACGATCCCCACGCCTGCCGCCAGATACAGTGACGGCAGTAAAAGCTTCAGCCCGCCTTTGACATGCTTATACCAAAGGGCGAGCAGCAGACCGGCGCCAAAGCAGACATACCGGATCAGGGTATCCTCCGGCGTCTCAAAAAACGGCACCACAAAAGAAGCGGCAACTATGCTGATGGGAAGGATATATAAAATGTCATAGATCGCGCTGCTCATGACTCATCCTCCTCTCCCGTCAGTTTCAGTCCGTCCTCTTCCTGACCGTGTACTTTCACATAAGAAAGCTGCAGACCGGGAATACTCTGCGAAAAGGAAGCTGCCCTGCTTTCTTCATCCGATACGAAAAAGACATGCGTATAAATATGCTGCGCATGGAAAAGGGGCACGATCTTTGCCAAATCGTCAGCCCATTTCGTCAGCACGAAAAAGACCATCCTGTAACCGGCCAGAACAGCCGCTCCGGAAGCCTCCTCTACCAGTTTATCTTCCTTACTGCTTTCACTGAACCGAACCGCGGAAAACTCTTCATAGAACTGCTCAAAACGCTCCGTGCCGGCAGCATCCTTTATCACAAGACCATTTTCCAGATAGCAGACGCGGACACCGGTATTATTCCTGGTAAAATGCATTGCCAGCGCCAGCGTCAGTTCCAGTATTTTATTTTCTAACGGCAGATAAACCTTGTTGTCATGACTCGTCCGCTCCGTTCCCATCAAAATCATCACGCCGTCCCGCTGCAGACCGGTTTCCTTGCGGATCATCAGCTGCCCCGTCCGGGCGCTTACCTTCCAGTTGACTAGGCGGGGATCATCACCGTATTCATACTCCCGCACCAGCACATCCGGTTCATAAGGCTCTGCCGCACTTTCCCTTGCCATGGTCTGGGACAGATCCATTTCGATCAGATCCGAAAGCTCCGTAAGCTTCGGTTTGACAATGACCTGCATCGTCTCTTTATTGCGGTAACGAAGTCGGATCAGCCCAAAATAGTCCCGGATCTCCACCGTTTTGATCCCCACTTCATATTCCCCGCGGTACAGGCAGAGAAGGGAAGTATTTTTCCGGACACCGCTTTTTGGCAGCAGGGAATATTCTTCATCGGGATCGAGTCCGACAATGGAAGAAAAGCTGGAAAAAAAACGAACTTTGATAAAACAGAAACCGATGAAATTCTCATTCATCAGCGTAAAATAAAAAGGCGCCAGTTTTCCGGCAACCAGATTTTTTCCTTCCACATTCTGAAAAATGCGGAATACAAAGAAAACATAGATCACATATAAAAAGGAGATCACGGGGATCAGCGTCATCAGCATAAAAAAACCATAGCTGACAGAGCCGCCGTAAAAACTGATCCCTGCCAGCGAAAGAGCCCACAATATGAAAAAAATGATCCGGTTACGGGTTAACTCTTTCACGGATTTTTCATTACTCCATAGGTACTTTTGCTTTGAGGATCAGTTCGCGCAGGCTGCGGTCCACATCACTTCCCTGGATCCTTGCCGTGGATTTCAGGCTCAGACGATGATGCAGCACATTGACCGCCACAGCGCTCACATCATCGGGTTTGACAAAATCCCTGCCGGAAAGGTAAGCCTTCGCCTGGGAAGTACGCACCATGGCCAGCATGGCACGGGGACTTGCGCCGCATACAAAACGCTCATCTTTTCTGGTCAGTTCCACGATCTGCCGGATATATCCGAGCACGCCGTCGCTGACCATGACCTTCTCCACTTCCTTTTGCATCTTCAGGATATCTTCTGCTTTGCAGACCGGTTTGATTTCTTCCGTCATCTTGCCGGAAAGAAAGTTCTTAGCCAGGCGAATCTCCTCTTCCTCCTTCGGATAGCCTAAAGACAGGCGCATGAAAAACCGGTCCATCTGGGCTTCCGGCAGCGGATAGGTTCCTAAAAATTCCACGGGGTTTTGCGTCGCAATAACCATGAAGGGCTGCGGAAGCGGATATGTCTTTCCGTCCACCGTCACCTGTCCTTCCGCCATTGCCTCAAGCAATGCTGCCTGGGTTTTTGGAGATGTCCGGTTGATCTCATCGGCCAGGAGCACCTGATGCATGACCGCGCCTTCCCGGTAAGAAAACTCCCCGGTCTTCATATTGTAGATCCCGGTTCCCACCACGTCGCCGGGAAGTGTATCCGGCGTAAACTGGATCCGTCCGAAATCACAGTCCATGGACTTTGCCAGAGTTCTTGCCAGCGTCGTTTTTCCCACGCCCGGCACATCCTCAAGGAGTACATGTCCTGCGGACAGCAGGCAGATCAGCACGTTCTCCGCCACCTCCTGCTTGCCGACAAAATATTCACAAATCTGTTTTTTTAATGCTTCGATCATGATGATCCTCTCTTCCCTTCAAATTACCATTTATTAAAGGCTTCCCTCGTTTTTTCACAGCGGCTTCTTCGCAGGCAGTGGCGCCTTACGCGGATATTTGGCGGGCGTAGGACCGGTTTTTTTGATCACATACAGATTCCGGTAACCTGCACCGCGGCTGTCAGTTCGATCTGCCCGATCCCCCTGACTGCTGATTTTTTGTTCGCTCTTTTTTCCGGTTTCTGATATTTTCTCCCTGCCGCCGTCATCCATGTTGCCTTTGCTGCTTTGAATATCAAGTCCGGTCTGTATGCTGTCCGGCAAATAAAACTCCGTCTCGGATGCAAACTTACCACCAAGCAGCTTGATCGCCTTCTGTGCTGCCGGAGCCTCCTCACGGATCTTTTCGGATTTGTAAGCAATAAAATATCCGCCCGGTTTAACGTAAGGCAGACAATACTCCGATAAGGTAGAAAGATTTGCCACCGCACGGGATACGGCAAAGTCATACCTGTCTCTGTATTCCTTCATCCGCGCAGCTTCCTCCGCACGAAAATGCACCGCACTACAGTTAGCAATTGCTAACTTTTCGATCACTTCCCCTAAGAACCCGACTCTCTTTTGCAGACTGTCAAGAAGCGTGACCTGCACTTCCGGATAAGCAATGGCAATCACCATGCCCGGAAAACCGGCGCCGCATCCTACGTCGATCAGGCTGGCTTTTCTTTTATTTTGATTTGCCCGGTTCACCTGATCTGTCGAATCTGCATCTGTCATTTCTGCTTTATTTGCCTGAAACATGGATGTTTTCCCGTCAAATGACACCTTACAGATGGCAAGCGAATCCAGGAAATGCTTGAAGACTACCTCCTCAAACTCCGTAATGGCAGTCAGGTTCATGACCTTGTTTTTTTCCACTAAAAGGTCATAGAAGGTCAGCAGCTGATCCAGCTGCTTATCCTGTAAGGTGATATGAAATTCCTGCAATGCAGTTTTCAGATACTCTTTTTGTTCCAACACATTCTCCGAATGATTTATCTATATCAGTTATTCTTCTTGTGATAGTAACTCTCGAGATAGATCAGCAACACCGAAATATCAGCCGGGGACACTCCGCTGATCCTCGACGCCTGTCCGATATTCTCAGGACGCATGGCCTTCAGTTTCTGTCTGGCCTCTAAGCGAAGGCTGCCCACATCATCATAATCCAGTTCCGGTGGAATGACCTTGTTTTCCAGCTTCCGGAAACTCTCCACCTGTTTTTTCTGCCTCCTGATATAGCCTTCATACTTGATGGTGATATCGATCTGGGTGATGATATCGGCAGGAAGGGAAGGATTTCTGTTTTCGTTTTCGGATAGACCAGCTGTTTTCTTTCCGTCTTTCTCCGATTCTCTCCACTCAACACCATCCGGATCGATCTCTTTTTGATCTGTTTTGTACTGATCAGATCTGCTGTTTTCAAACCGCAGGTCCGTAAATCTGTGCTCCAGCGCAAAACCGCTTGCTGCCTCTTTTCCCGCCTGACGGCAGGCTTTGTTTTCTACGATCTCGTAATCCGGCCT